>JAFZOA010000192.1 GCA_017550775.1 Ruminiclostridium sp.
CCACTACAAGCAGAGCGTGCGAGTGGTGGAGAAGATCGAGCGGGACGGCATGGGGCTCAACCTCACCGCCGAGGTGAAGAACGGCATACTCTGCCATACCAACATGACCGCGGACACGCTTGAGGGCGTTACCGTGAAGTTTGCCGACAAGATAGCCTACCTGAACCATGACATAGAGGACGCGGTGCGGGGCGGAGTGCTCGACCCGGATAATATACCGAAGGACGTGATAGACGTGCTCGGCAACAGCAAGAGCAAGCGCATCACCACCCTCGTAACCGACATCATAAACAACAGTACGGACGAGATACGCTATTCTCCGGAGGTGCGCGAGGCACACGACAAGCTCCGCAAATTCATGTTTGACGAGGTTTACTACGCCGCCGTGACCAACCGCGAGAAGGATAAGGCGTGCTATGTGGTGGAATTTCTGTTCGACCACTACAAGCGCGACCCCGACGCGATGCCGGAGCTTTACAGGCGGCTCGCGAAACAGGACGGGCTTGAAACTGCGGTCTGCGACTTTATAAGCTGCATGACCGACGAGTACGCGATAGATCTGTTTGAGGAGCTTTGTATCCCCAAGCAGTGGATAAGAGTGTGACCGCCGGATCTTTGATTCACAATGTGCGATCTGAAAAACAGGTGATTGAATGAATCTGCCGGAAAGCTTCAAAGAGGAGCTCAAAGCAAGAAACGACATAGTGGACGTAATGTCTTCGTATGTCGAAATAAAGCGCGCGGGAAGGGATCATGTCTGCTCATGCCCGTTCCATTCGGAAAAGACACCTTCCTGCCACATTTTTACCGAGACCCAGAGCTTTTACTGCTTCGGCTGTCACGCGGGCGGAGATGTGATACAGTTTATACGGCTCATCGAGCACTGCGAGTTCATGGAGAGCGTGAGGATCCTCGCGGACAGAGCCGGTATGTCGCTCCCGGAGGACGGTGTTTCGGACGGGGTGAATATGCGCGCGAGGCTGCTCGCCATGAACCGTGAAGCCGCTCGGTATTACAGGGACGTGCTGCTCTCACCGGAGGGCAGAGAGGGGCTCGACTATCTCATGGGAAGACAGCTCACTCCGAACACTATCCGCAAGTACGGGCTCGGCTTCGCGCCGGACGGCTGGCACAACCTGCATTACTTCCTGCGGCAGAAGGGATATACCGAGGACGAAATGGAAGCGGGCGCTCTGCTCGTGCGGAATAACAATTCGCTGTACGACAAGTTCCGCAGACGTGTGATGTTCCCGATAATCGACAGGAGCGGCAATGTGATAGCCTTCGGCGGCCGCACCCTCGAACCTACCGCCCCCGCGAAGTATCTCAACAGCGACGAGACTATCGTGTTCCACAAGCGCGAGAGTCTGTTCTCGATAAACTTTGCCAAGAATACCAAGGAGAAGTTCCTGATACTCTGCGAGGGGTACATGGACGTGATAATGCTCAACCAGGCCGGCTTCGACAGCGCCGTGGCAACGCTCGGTACCGCGATAACCCCCCAGCAGGCGAACCTTATGAAGCGCTACGCCGGTGAGGTGAAGATATCTTATGACGCGGACAGCGCCGGACAGAACGCCGTCATGAAGGCGATAAATCTGCTGAATGAAGCCGGTGTCAAGGCAAGCGTGCTGGTTATACCCGACGCGAAGGACCCGGACGAATACATAAAGCGGTTCGGGGCGGAAAGCTTCCGCCAGATACTCATGGGTACAAAGGACGCGCTGAAACACGAGTTCTCAAAGGCAGTCGAGGGTATAGATACCGATACCACCGAGGGAAAGGCGGAGTATCTCGAAAAGGCGATAGAGTTCATAGCGCAGATACGAAAGGATACGCAGCGCTCGGTGTATGAGTCCGAGACCGCCCGCGTCACGGGACAGCCCCTGTATGTCATACACGATTTTGTCATTCAGCGCATGAAGCGCAACGCCGCGCGCACCGCAAAGAATACGGAGCGCGAGATAATACGCGGGGCGGTGAAGCGCGACGCGATAAACCCCGAGGCAATGAACTTCCCGCGTGAGGAAAAGGCAGAGCGCGGTATCATCGCGTACCTGTTCCACTCGCCGGACTGCCTCCCTCATATCGAGAAGCGGCTTTCCCCCGAGGACTTCCCAACCGAGTTCCACCGCCGGGTCTATACCTTCACGGCGGAGAATATAAAAGCCGGCTATGAACCCGACCTTACCCTTATAGGAAGCGCGTTCACAGCCGAGGAAACGTCGAGAGTCACCGATATATGCTGTACCGCCAACGCGCTCCCCTACACGGGAGACAGACTTGACGAGTATATCAGGGTGCTTGCCGAGCACAGGCAGAAGGCGGGCGAAAAGCCTGTCACTCAGCTCAGCGATGACGAGCTGCTCGACAGAATGGAGGAGATGCGCAGACGTAAGCGCAGACCTCAGCAATAACGATCATATCGGCATTATGCCGTTTTCAGGAAAGAAAGGACGTAAAACAGTATGTCGGAAAAAAAATCACCGATCAGCGAACTTATCGAACACGGTAAGCAGAGCGGAAAACTCACCAGCCAGGAGATCAACGATGTTCTCGAAAGCTGCGACTTCGACGCGGAACAGATAGACAAGCTCTATAACGACGTCGAGGAAAACAACATAGCGATCATCGACGACTTCACTATCGACGAGGATCTTGACTCGGCATTGTACCTCAGCGCCGACGACGACCTCGAAATGGGACTAACGACCGACCAGATATCCATTGACGACCCGGTAAAGATCTATCTGAAGGAGATAGGGCGCGTTCCGCTTCTCACCCCGGAGGAGGAGATCGAGCTCGCACAGCGCATGATGCAGGGCGACCCCAACGCGAAAAAGCGCCTTTCCGAGGCGAACCTTCGCCTTGTGGTAAGTATCGCCAAGAAGTATGTCGGCCGCGGTATGCAGGTCCTCGACCTTATCCAGGAGGGCAACTTAGGTCTTATCAAGGCGGTCGAGAAGTTCGACTATACCAAGGGCTATAAGTTCTCCACCTACGCCACATGGTGGATAAGACAGGCGATAACCCGTGCGATCGCGGATCAGGCGCGTACTATCCGCATACCCGTCCACATGGTAGAGACCATAACCAAGGTCAAGAAGGTAAGCAGCACGCTCCTGCACAAGAACGGTCGTGAAGCCACCGCCGAGGAGATAGCGGAGGAGCTTAAGCTCCCGCTCGACAGAGTACGCGAGATAATCCGTATCTCTCAGGATCCCGTTTCCCTCGAAACTCCGATAGGCGAGGAGGAGGACAGCCACTTAGGCGACTTTATCCCCGACGAGGAAGCTCCCGCCCCCGCAGAGGCGGCTTCTCAGATGCTCCTCAAAGAGCAGCTCGACGAAGTCCTCGGAACGCTTACCGAGCGGGAGGGCAAGGTGCTTCGCCTGCGGTTCGGCCTTGACGACGGCAGACAGCGCACTCTCGAAGAGGTCGGCAAGGAGTTCAACGTCACCCGTGAGCGCATACGCCAGATCGAGGCGAAGGCGCTGCGCAAGCTCCGTCACCCGTCAAGAAGCAAGAAGCTTAAGGATTTTCTTGAATGATAAAATGTGAAGCGAAAGGAAATTGTCAATGAGTACGAAAAATACAGCCACCGAGCTCAAACCGCAGGGCGACCTTGTGTTTGCCCTTGATATAGGTACAAGAACGGTCGTCGGTATCATCGGCGAGTACATAGACGATAAATTCTATCTCCAGGACTATGTGAGCGTTCCCCACACCAAGCGCGCAATGGTGGACGGTCAGGTCGAGGATATAAAGCAGGTCGCAAAGATCGTTTCTCAGGTCAAGGCACAGCTTGAAGAGAAGAACGGCGTCCAGCTCACCCGCGTGTCCATAGCCGCGGCGGGGCGTGCGCTGAAGACCCGCCAGGTCACAATGGAGTTCGACATATCCGACCGTGAGGCGCTTACAGAAGACATGGTCAAGTCAATGGAGATCGAGACCATACAGAAGGCGCAGGCGGAGCTCGACGCGGGAAGCGGCAGAACGATATTCTACTGCGTCGGACACTCTATCATAAACTATATGTTCGACGACTACAAGATCATCAGTCTTGAAGGGCACAAGGGAGAAAAGGTCGCAATAGAGCTTGTTGCGGCATTCCTGCCGAATATTGTCGTGGAAGGTCTGTATTCGGTAATGGATCTCAACGGCCTTGAGGTCACAAGCCTTACTCTTGAGCCTATCGCCGCGATGAACGTCATCGTCCCGCCCGAGATACGGCTCATCAACATAGCGCTTATCGACATCGGCGCCGGTACGTCGGATATCGCGATCGCGAAGAACGGCTCGGTGGTCGCGTATGCCATGGCTACCACGGCGGGCGACGAGATAACCGAGGAGATAATCCGCTCTTACCTCGTTGACTTCAACACCGCCGAGATGATAAAGCAGTCCTGCTCGAACGGCGAGAAGGAGGTAGAGTACCGCGATATCCTCGGCAACGTCCACAAGGTCAAGGCGGAGGAAATAGCGGAAATGCTCGATCCCGCCGTAGATACCCTCGCGGAGACTATCTGCAACGCGATCAAGGAGGCTAACGGCACTTCCCCGTCCGCGGTATTCTTAGTCGGCGGCGGAAGCCTTATCGAAGGTCTTACCCCGCTCGTAGCCGAAAAGCTCGGTATCGACGAGACCCGTGTCGCTATCGGCGGCGGCGACTTCTTAAAGAATGTTGACGAATGCGGCGCGAAGCTCGGCGCGGAGTATGTTACTCCCCTCGGTATCGCGGTAACATCTATGCTCAATCAGGGCTATGACTTCTCGGTAATCACCGTCAACGACAGTAAGGTGCGCGTGTTCGACACCAAGCAGCTCAGCGTGTACGAAGCTCTCACGATAGCGGGCTACAAGTCAAACGAGATCATGGGCCGCAGCGGAAGAAGCCTTTCCTACACCCTCAACGGCGTGAGAAAGACCATAAAGGGCGGCGCAATGACTCCGGCGGAGGTATTCGTCAACGAGCGCCCCGCCTCGATCATGACCAAGGTGACGCAGGGCGACCGTATCCGCATAACACCTGCCATGAGCGGTCAGAACGCCTCCGCGAAGCTCTCCGATATCCTCGGGTATGAGCGCTTCAACGACGGTATAGTGACCTTCGGCGGCGAGACTTACGCTATCGGGCTCAAAGCCACGGTCAACGGCGAGAAGAAGGACCCCGACTACTATATCCAGCCCCTTGACAGCATCGAGTCCTCCGGCATCGTTACCTTCGGCGACCTGCTCCGCATTATGGACGCGGGCTACGAGGGCGTTGAGTACCGTGTCGGCGACAATGTGATAGACGAGAACTATGTTCTGAAAGACGGCGCCGTGATCGACGTATTTGACAGCTACGGCAACATCATCGGCACCTCCGAGGTTCCGCCCGAAGAGCCGGCTGTACAGGAGGAAGCACCTGCCGTACAGGCACCGTCCTTCACCGCTCCCGAGCCCGTTTCCGAGGAAGCGTCCGCACAGCCCGCCGCGATGTCCCCGAACGCGATACCCTTCAACGGCAGAGGTATCAACGTTGAGATCAACGGCGAGCATGTCACACTTGCCCCCCGTAACGGCGACTATATCCTGCTCGACCTGCTCAACAGCATCAATATAGACCCCGCAGTTCCCAACAGCGAGATAATTCTGGAGATAAACGGCGCTCCCGCCAATTTCAGCAGCTACATCTCCGACGGCGACCGCGCGGTGATAAAAGTTCAGGAAAGAATCGGAAGCTGATGAAGAAACGATCAACGGCTGCTCTGCTTGCCGCCGTGCTGATGCTTGGGGGCTGCTCGACAGAGCTTGACTACTCCGAGATCACGCTTCCGCCGCAGTACACCGAGAAAGCGCCCGACCCGGACGCCGACAAGGACAGGCTCCAGGAGTCGGTCATAATCCCCGAGAACTTCGCGGTGGCTACCTACTCCCCCATGTCCTTCATTATCGACCCGACGGACTACGACGAGACGATACAGCTTGAATTCGGCTCCGGCTCACAGACCTACACGAGCGGGCTTTCCGGCTTCAACGGCGAAGGGTTTATATGTCTCGGCGACCACGAGTACGCCTCGGTGGAGTTCGTCGTCCCGAGCTCGCAGTACTACGACATTACCGTACGCCTGTGCAGCAACAGCACCAAGGTCGCGGTGATGACCGGCGGAAGCAGCGAAGTAACAAGTCCCGACGGTGACTACATGACGCTCGACGGAACTGTTGTCGGTGCAGTCTATGCCGGCACGGGCAACGAGTTCGAGCCGTACTCGCTCAAAGGCGTGTACCTCGGCAAGGGCGAGAACAAGATCACATTGCAGGTATTGTCCGGCACCGCCTACATCGACGAGATCACTCTGAAAAACGGGAATACCGTCCAGAAGCTCGCCTATGAAGTGTCAAACGCCTGTGTTGACCCGAATGCGGCGCTCAATACCAAGACCGTCAAGCGCTATCTCGCGGATGTTTACGGCAACCGCGTCATAACCGGGCAGTTCGTGTCCTCCGGCACCAACACCGAGATAAATGCCGTGTATATGTCCACCGGTCGGTACAGTGCGCTTCGCTGCGCGGACATCGGAATCTTCTCCGAGTATTACCAGGGCGCGGACAAGAACGACGAAAACGAGATACCTACCGCGATAAACTGGTGGAAGAGCGGAGGGCTTGTAAGCTACTCATGGTACTGGCAGTCCCCGCTTTCCGACAAGCCGTCCTGCTTTACACAGCTCACCGACTTTGATCTGAAAAAAGCCGTTACGGACAGCGATATCGCCGATATGAGCCCCGCCTCTCTTGAAGCGTATGTTCAGACCGGAAGGATAAGCAAGGAATGCCTTGCCCTCATAAGCGACATTGACGCGATAGCTCAGAAGCTCAGGCTGCTTGAGATGCAGGACGTGCCGGTATTGTTCCGACCCATGCCCGAGGCGGGCAACGGCTGGTACTGGTGGGGCTGTGACAGCGAGAGCTACCTGTGGCTGTACAAATTCCTGTTCACGCGCATGACAGAGTACCATAAGCTCACCAATCTTATCTGGGTATGGGACGGCGAGAGCTATGACTACTACCCCGGCGACGAATACGTTGACATTGTGGGCATGGATATGTACACCTCGTATGACATATCCGGCAACAGCCGCATGATGGACGCTATCGGATATACGATCAAGAGCAAGTCCACCGCGCTCACGGAATGCGGGCGCATACCCAACCCCGACTATCTTGCGCGGGACGGTGCGTACTGGCTGTGGTTCGCGCTCTGGAAGGGCGACTACATCATCAACAGCAACGGGAGCATACAGTACTCCCATGTCAGTGCCGAAGAGCTCGACTATGCGTACAACAACGAGCTATTCATAACGCGCGACGAACTCCCCGACTTCTCACGCTATTGAAATAAAAAACAGAGACCCCCGAACTTTAAAGTTCGGAGGTCTTTCTTTGTATTTACTTTATTACTGCTCCGGGATAGTAGAAATCAAGTATCTGCTGATAGTTGTAGCCGAACTTCGACGCGAGGATATTTGCGCCGTGCTGGCTGAAGCCTACGCAGTGACCGTAGCCGTAGGTGGTGATCGTGAACTCGTCGCTCTCCTTGTCGTAGTCTATCTCAAAGCAAGCGGAGCGGATATCATAGTCCATGATCTGTTCGCGGAACACTCGTCCCGTGATATTCACGTCGCGGGTGCCGTTGTTGTAGGTCGTATAGCCGCCTATCGACATCTGTCCGACGAAGATCTCGTCCGTGTAGGAGATTATCTTTATCCATTCGGACGGGTCGCCCGAGAGAACGATGCCGGTACAGTTGCTCACATAGGTCTTTATCTCGTCGGAGGTGAAGGTGACCTTCCTGCCGTAGTTGATATCGTACTCCTTGTCTATGAAGCCGGTATCCTTGCTTTGCAGGTACGGATAGTCGATGCCCCAGACATTCTTTGCGGATGCGGTGCGTCCGGCCGTGGACGCGGTATATACCGCCTGAATGAGCGTTCCGTCGTAGTACAGCGCCTTGCCGAGCACCTGCTTAACAAGGTTTCTGACCTTCTCGCTCGGATTGCTCTTTGCTATGTAAGCGTTCTGGTTGTTGAGGTTGTAGTACTTAATGTAGGTGTAGGTAGCGATCGCCTGCGCCTTTATCGCCTCGTCGTCGAACACGTCGCTTATCTCCGCCATGACAGCCGCCGAAACTATGTTGAGCGCAGTGTCGGTGATTATCGTGCCGCCCGCGTTGACAGTGAATATCTCGTTATTCGCGTCAACGGTCGGTTCTTCTGCGGTAGTTGTCGTGGCCTTGGTCGTGGTCTCGGCTGTGGTCTCCGCAGTGGTGGTAGTCTCGGTCGTGATGATAGTCACATCTCCGCCGACGTAATCATCCTCGGGAGGCTCGGTCTCCTCTTCGTCCTCGTCCTCGTCCTCATCGGGAAGAACAGGTTCTTCCGGCTCGTCGTCCTCGATATCATCCGCGTCCTCATCCTCGGTGACCGCCGCAGGAGTGGTAGTGGTGGTAGTCTCGGGGGGCGCGGTGGTGGTAACAGCCGCCGTTGTTGCCGCGGTAGTGGTAGTTTCGGGCGGTACCGTAGTCGTTTCCGGAGGTGCCGTGGTCTCGGGCGGAGGTGCGGTGGTCGTGGTAACGGGTACGGTGTAGTCGAGATCGTCGCCGCTCATGATGAAGTCCGCAGCCTCGGTGGTCGTGGTCACGGAAGCGGTGGTGTCGTCGTCGCCGGGGATAAGGAGCATGGTCTCTGTGCGGGTATAATCCGCGAGAGAGGGTTTATAGCCGTTCATGACGTTCAGCTCCGTGGCGTAGGTATATACCGCCATGCCCTCCTCGTTGACTCCGGAGGTTACTGCCGGCGCGGAAACGGGCGCGGGAACGCTTACGTTCTCCGCCTGTGCGTCTATGCTGACATCTATGCTTTCTATCGTGCCCATAATGCCGAACAGGAACACATAGATGCAGATAATGATGAGGGATATCGTTATCTTGATGACAGATCCTTTTTCCGTAGTCTCACCTCCGGGCGGGGCGAACCCCGTTTATTCTTCCTTAAAATCCTTGATGTAGCTTGTGTCCCATTTTCTTCCCGCCCATTCGCAGGCGTAGTTCTTATAGTACGCGTCGAACATCTTGCGCTTGACGTTGCCGTTCTCGTCGAAGCCGGAGTTGTCGATGAATTTCGACGTGTCAAGCTCCGTAGACTCGTCCGGGCGCACCTTTCTTGCCATTACGACAAGGCGCATATCATTGAACATCGAGAAGTCACAGGTCGAGAGGGTAAGTATCTCGTCGCCGTATTCGAGGTCAACGCCGGTGTAGAAGTAGCTTCTGTCAAGGCACTCGGCGATGTAGCTGTCGAATTCGGACTTGGTCTTGAAGTAAACGGTGTTCCAGTAGTCGAACACCTCTCCGTGCTGGCTGTTGGTGTTGGTAAGGAAGACCGCGAACACGAAGTAGTTGTTGCGGTTGTACAGCGTATCGAACTTTATCAGGTAGTTGCGCTGCAGGAACTCCATACCCTCCTTGCGGTAGTGCGAGAGGGGCTGGAAGTAGTTGTTGGTTATAAGGTTATGACCGTAAAGCAGCAGGTTTCCGGGCATCTCGTCCGCGGTGATCTTACCCTGGTAGTCCGCGAAGATAGTGCCGTTCTCATTGGGTCCCTTGTCGAAGGTGTGCTTAAGGTAGTAGGTATTGTCGGTGTACTGAACCACCGGCATCTGGATATAGGGGTAAAGCTCTATCCAGCCCACGAAGTCGTTGTTCTGCTCATAGAACGGAAGGTACTCGGAAAGCACCTCGACTTCCTTTTTCTCCTTCGTTTCGCCGCTGTCATCGTCGTCATCGTCGTCGAGCAGCACCATGACACGGTCGCTCGCGGCGTTCTGAACGTTCTTCTCACGCTCCTGCGCATAGCTCAGGGCTTCCTCGGTATTGCGTTTGTCGCGCATGACGTAGAAGTCGAGCATTATGAAGCCCGCCACGAACAGAACGATGATAGAAACGAGAAGCACGATCTTGCGCACAGCCTCACCGACGGTATCTCCCTTCCACGGGAGAATACCGCTTATGAAGGTCTCGGCGGCACCCATTTTCTTGCGTTTTTTAGGGGGGCGGCGCTTTACGGGTTCTTTTTTGGGTGTAGTATCGAGCTCGGGCATTTGGATCATCAACCCTCCGAAGCCGCCGAAGTAGTGTCGTGGGTCTTGTAGTATTCTTCAAGTCCCTTTATCTTGAGGTGTGTCTTGGTGGTATCGGTGCTGTCCGGGTCTGCGTCCCAGTTTCTTCCGCCCCACTTT
Organism: Ruminiclostridium sp.; assembly: GCA_017550775.1. The sequence goes on from JAFZOA010000192.1 coordinate 10,282, forward strand.
GTTCCGTGGGTCTGATACCAGTAGTCGAAGTACAGCGGGTCGGGGTTCTGCTTGGCAACGGAGGTGTCAACTTCCTCGCTCTCGCCCTCTCTTACGCGTCTTGCGAATACAACAAATCTTGTGTCTGCGTTCTCCTTGCCGAGCGGATAGTAGCAGGTGGAGAGAGTCAGGAGCTCGTCGCCGTATTCAAGGTCAACGTCGGTGAAGAACATACTTCTGTCCATGATGTTGCTTATGTAGTCATAGAACTCGCCCTCGTTCGCGATAGTTCTCTGCTTATAGTACTTGAACACCTCGCCGTTCTTTTCCTCGGTGTTTACGAAGATAGCGGCGAATACCTTGTATGTACCCTCAGCCCATACGGTATCGAACTTAATTGTCGGGGCCGCGAGGTACTGGGAAATGCCCTGACCTGCCTTGTACCATGTGCAGTATCTTGTGAGCTTTGCGAAGCTCTTGCCGGACGCCATGTTGTGTCCGTAGAGGATCGTGTTCGCGGGACGTGTTCTTGTGGTGAATGTGCACTTGAAGTCCGCGAAGATAGCGCCTTCCTTTACTTCCTTGCCCATGAAGTCGTGGGTGAGGTAGTATTTGTTGTCCTCTCCCTGTACAACGGGCTCGTTGATGTCAACTTCTCCGGGGATATAGATGTTGATCCAGCCGACCATATCCTCGTTGATGTCGTAGTACTCCTTGAAGGTCTTGGGTGCGGTCATGCCGGCTTCAAGATCGAGTGCGGGAGCGTCGCCCGGAACTTCATCCTCCATTACCGGAAGAGGCGGGAGAGTTGTGGTCGTGGTGGTGGTCACCAGCGGAGCCTTTGTGGTCTTTACCGTTGTGGTGGATTCCTCGGGAGTGGTCTCCGCCGCCGAGCTTGTCTGCTGATCCTCGGGAACATCGTTGTTGTTTACGGTGTTATCGCCGCAGGCACCCGCCGCGAGGAGCATACAGATCGCGGAAGCAGCAGCCGCCGTTCTTTTGAATTTTCCTGTTCTTGACATAGTTTTCATTCCTTTAATAATATTATTTGCCGTTGGGCAGTTCTGACTTGTAAAGAGTTTACAGGTTACAGTTTACAGTTGTGATGTCTCGTTCGTTGCCTGAATTGTGTCAGATCTTAGAAGATGCAGGTATTTACTTATTTCGTCACGATTAAATATGTCGCCGCAGGCGACACCATAACTGTAACCTGTAACCTGTTAACTGTAAACTAAGATCAACTGTTTGTTATAATACAGCGAAAGTTTTCCCGCGTCCGGCGGGGATAATATGGTTATCAGCCGTACAGGCTCAGCAGCTTTGAGCTGTCCCATTTTCTTCCGCCCCATGAGCCGCCTTCCACCTGATACTGGTATGTGAATTTGAGCGGGTCGGGGTTGCGCACAGCCTTTGATACGTCCACTTCCGCGCTCTCGCCCTCGCGCACCTTTCTCGCGAATACCGCCACACGCGTATCCGCCTTTTCCTTGGTGTAGGGGTAGTAGCAGGTCGAGAGGGTAAGGATATTGTCGCCGTACTGGAGGTCAACGTCCGTCCAGAGCACACTTCTGTCCATGATGTCGAGTATGAAGCCGTTGAACTCGCCCACACCAGCGAACTCACGCACATTGATGTACGGATAGACTTCGCCGAGCTCCTCCTGCGTATTGAACAGCACGCACGCGAATACCTTCCATTCCGAGTTGTCGTACAGCGTGTTGAAGGTGATCGTCGGGTGCTCGCGGTAGAATTTGAGGTAATCCGTGGTCTCGCCCTTGGGAACGCCGCCGTCGTAGTAACGCGAGAGCTTTGCGAACATCGTGTCACCGTTCCACATATTGTGTCCGTACAGCACGGTGTTGCCGGAAAGCTCGCCGTTATCGAACTTGTTGCGGTAGTCCGCGAATATCACGCCGCGGGCGGTCTTGTCGCGGTAGAAGTTGTGGTCGAGGTAGTAGTCGTTGTCCGCCGCCTGCATTACCGGGTAGTCGATGTTGACTATCGGGTCGTTCTTGTCGCCGAGCCTTACCCAGCCCACGATATCGGAGTTCTGGGAGTACAGACCGAGGAAGCTTGCCTGAATACCGGGCTTTTCCGCTTCGATCTCTTCTATATCGTTATCTGTGAGGTTGAGCTTTACCTTGATAGCGTCCTTGACCTTTTCCTCGGATTTTTCGCCCTCGCCGGTGTCATAGATGTCGGATATAACAACGTCAACCTTGTCCTTCTGCCACTGTTCGTTGAGTATATCGTACAGCACCGAGCCGCCGGTTATCACGAACGCGACCACTGCCACGTCGAATATCACCTTGCGGACGGATTCCGCCACGCCGTCGCCCTTTACCGGGAATATTGCGCGAAGAGCACGGACAAAGATGTTCGGCTTCTTCTCCTTCTTATACTCGTCGTCGTCGTAAACAAGCTTGTGCTTGGCTCTTTTCGTCTTTCTTGTATCGGGAATGTCGTCATCGTCGTCGTCGTCGTCGAAGTAGCTCGCGGTGATGTAGCTGTCACCGCCCGCGTCCTGCTCGACCGGCGAGTCAAACTCCTTTTCCCCGTGGGAAGGGTTAGTTTTCCTGTGAGGTCTTTTTGCAAAGCCTGCCATAACTGTCTCCTTATTGTATCTTTTCTGTTTCTGTCATTATAGTCTGTAACGCGGTGAACGCGGTCTCGTATCTTATAGCCTCGCGGCTGTCCATTGCTTCCGGAAAGTCTTTCCCCGTGAACAGGTACCGCTTGGCGAAGGTGCGCTTTTCCGACGAGAACCCGATATACACCGTTCCGACCGGTTTGTCCGGGGTGCCGCCGGTTGGACCCGCTATCCCGGTCACCGAGACTGCGATATCCGCGCCGGAGAGCCGTCTTGCGCCTTCAGCCATCTGTACCGCAGTTTCCTCGGACACCGCGCCGACAGTTGCAAGGGTCTCCTCCCGCACACCGAGAAGCTTCATCTTCGCCTCGTTCGCGTAGGTGCACACCCCGAACCCGAACACGTCCGACGAGCCGGACACCGAGGTTATCTCCGCAGAGATAAGCCCGCCGGTACAGCTCTCCGCCGTGGAGAGGGTGAGCCCCCGCTCCTTTAGTAATAATACTACATTTTCTGCTGTTTTGTCAAGTTTTGTTACCATATTGTAATAATTTAACACCGAAAAATTGTATAATTTTCATAAAGTCCCGGGAGAACAGATCAAAGCTTGAAGTCCTTGACTACAATTCCGTCTATCGCTTTACGGATAAGCGGCTCGAAATCGAACCTTGCCTCTGCCCGCTCCACTTCCGCGAGCACAGGCTTTGTGCGCGGATGCTTGGGGGTGAACACGGTGCAGCAGTCCTCATAGGGCTGGATCGAGGTCTCGAAGGTACCGATCTTCCGTGCTGTCTCGGTGATCTCCTTCTTGTCCATGCCGATGACCGGGCGGAAAACGGGGTACTCCGCCACCTTGTCGGTACAGCCGAGCGCCATTATGGTCTGGCTTGCGACCTGTCCGACGCTTTCGCCGGTTATCATCGCTTTGTAATCATGAGCCTCGCATATACGGTTTGTTATCTTTATCATAAGCCTGCGCATTATGACCGTGAAATATTCCTCCGGGCAGTTATCCCGCAGGGCTTCCTGTATCTCGGTGAACGGGACGATGTAGAAGCGGATATCTCCGCAGTACGGCACAAGCTCGCCGCACAGCTCCTCTACCTTCATCAGAGCTCTGTCCGAGGTGTAGGGGGGGCTCTGGAAGTGGATCGCGTCAACGCCGATGCCGCGCTTTGCCATCATATATGCCGCAACGGGGCTGTCGATACCGCCGGAAAGGAGTATGAGCGCTGTGCCGCTGCTTCCGACGGGGATGCCGCCCGCGCCGATGATGCGAAGTGCGCTCAGATATGCTCCCGCGTCGCGTATCTCGCATTTCACGGTCACGTCCGGCTCGTGTACGTCCACGGTGAGGTGGGGGTACGCGTCGAGTATCGCAGCGCCGAGCTCCTGCTGTATCTCCGGGGAACGGAGCGGGAAGCGCTTGTCTGAGCGCTTGGCCTCGACCTTGAAGGTCTTTGCGCCGGAAAGCGCGTCCTCCAGGTACGGTATGCCGAGCTTTACTATCTCGCCGAAGTCCTTCGGGAGCACCGCCGCCCGCTGCACCGCCGCCACGCCGAAGGTCTTTGTGACCCATTCTATCGCCTTTTCCATGTCGGCGCTGTCGTTCTCCGGCGTTATATATATGGTGGACTGGTTGCGTGTGATCTTAAACTCGCCGCATTTCACGATACGGCGCTTTATGTTGCGGACGAGAAGATCCTCAAAGGTGTTCTTGTTAAGTCCTTTGAGCGCGATCTCGCCGTATTTTGCCATTATTACTTCCTGCATTGCTTATCTCCTGAACCTTTTTATTCCGTTGGATATCTCCACGGCAAGAGCGTCGATGTCGTTTTCCGCCGTGGAAGGGGACATACTTACCCGTATCGCGCAGTCCGCGTCCTTGTCCGACACTCCGAACTCCGCGAGCACCCCGCTCGTCTTGCCCTTTGAGCACGCCGAACCGCTGGAAACGTATATCTCCCGCTCTTCGAGGAAGTGCAGCATTATCTCGCTCCGCACCCCGCGCACCGAGAAGTTGAGAATATTCTTCGCGTTGCCGTAGCTGTTGAATACCACGCCGTCGAGCTGTGAGAGCCGCGAGATGAGCCGTTCGTTCAGCTCCGCGTACTTCTCCGTGCAGTCCGGATAGCTCCTTACCGCCTCAGCGAACCCCGCTATCAGGTCTATGGGCTCGGTGCCGGAGCGTATCCCGCTCTGCTGACCTCCGCCGTACAGAAGCGGCTCGAAGCGCGTTCCTTTGGCGCAGTACAGCGCGCCTATGCCCTTTATCCCGTGTATCTTGTGTGCGGACAGGCTTATGAGGTCGGCTCTGAGCGTCTTTGCGGGGAGCTTGCAGAAGCCCTGCACCGCGTCAACGTGTACGAAGATCTTGGGGTTTATGCGCCTGACCGCGTTGTATATCTTAGCGGTGTCGGTGATGAAGCCGGTTTCATTATTGACCCACATCACGCTTACCATAAGGGTATTCCCGTCCACGGCGTTTATGACCCTCTGCTCGAAATCCTGAGGCTCATCACGCTTCGGGGGCCTTATCTTTACCACGTCATATCCCGTTGCAGACAGCTTTTCAAGCGGCTTTGCTACGCTCGGGTGCTCGAACGAGGTAGTGACTATGCGGTTCCCGCCGTGTCTGTGCGCCGCGGGAATGCCGGAAAGCACGGTATTGTTGCTCTCGGTCGCGCCGGAGGTGAAGATGATGTTCCCGTCAAGTCCGAGCTTTCCGAGAATGACCGCTTTCGCGTCTTTTAGCACCTTTTCCGCCCGTACTCCCATTCCGTGCAGGGAGGACGCATTTCCGAAGTTCTCCGCCATGTTGTCCGAGACTGCTTTTATAACACTGTCAAACGGCCTTGTGGTAGCCGAGTTGTCAAGATAAATCATAATTCCTCACAGGTATGTGTTTTTGAAAATACTCCTATATATTATACCACATTTTGTAAAAAAATCAAATAGCATATTATTTGAATTTTTGCACAAAAATAAAGCGAAGAAAGTGCAATATGTCAAGAAAAACAAAGCAGCACCGTTTTTATACTATTCAAACTACAGACAGGGCTTATCCCGTTTCTTCTCCCCGACGTAGGCGGGTAGAAGAAACAAAATGTCTTGTTGTCTGTTTATTGATTTGAATTCAGTACAGTATCCGTTAAAGCTTCTTTCCCGACAGATACCGGCACTTTGCTTACAAACGACCGAAAGGATAATAACCATGACCAAAGTAACCATGTCAAAGCGGGCGCTCGCAAGGCTAATAACCTTCTCGCTCGCGATAATACTGACGCTGACGGCATTCACCGCTATCAACGGCGTTCGCGCCGTAAAAGCCGAGCGCGCGGTGGAGAACAGCTATATGAACGCGGTCGAGGAGCTCTCGCTCAACCTCGACAACATAAAGAACAACCTGCAGAAGGGTATGTACACCAACAGTATCTCCATGCTCTCGAACCTTTCCGAGAAGCTGTGCAGCGACGCGGCCACCGCCAAGAACTCGCTTTCCCGGCTCCCGGTGGACGAGCTTGACCTCACCGACGCGTACCGGTTCCTGTCGCAGGTCGGCAACTATTCCAAGTCCCTCGCCGAGAAGTGCGCCGAGGGCGGGAGCCTTACCGCCGAGGAACGTAAGAACATCGCGGCTCTTTATGCCTACGCCGCCGAGCTCAGCGGCAATATGTGGGATATCGAGCAGCGCATCGAGAAGGGCAGGATAACCCTCTCCGATACCGTTCAGGCGGCTTCCGGGCTTGAAGCGGAGGAACCCGTGACCGTCACGGATGGCTTCACCGACTTCGCCGTGAATGATAACAGCTACCCTACCCTCATCTACGACGGACCTTACTCCGACCACATCATGGAGCGCGACCCGCTCATGCTGAAGAACGAGGACAGTATCGACCAGGCGGAGGCTCTGCGCCGTGCGAAGAAGCTTTCCGACGGCGGCGAGCTGAAACTTCTCACAATGGAGGAGGGTAAGATGCCGTCGTATGTGTTCACGGACGGCACCCGCACGATCGCGGTCACGAAAGCAGGCGGTATGTATTCCTATATGCTTTCGGTGCGCAAGGTCGGAAAGCAGACCATCACTGCGAAGGAAGCGATAAACCGCGCGAAGGATTATCTTTCTGAGCTTGGCATAAACGGGCTCACCGACTCATACTATGAGATAAGGAACGGTATCTGCGTGGTCAATTTAGCTGCCGAGCAGAACGGAGTTACCATGTACACCGACCTTATCAAGGCGGGAGTGGCGCTTGACAACGGGGACGTGCTCTCCTTCGATATGCGCGGCTATCTCACCAATCACACTATCCGTGAGCTCCCGCAGCCGAAGATATCCGCGAAGCTCGCCGAGACTCTTGTTTCCGGGAGCCTTGCGCCGATCTCAACAAAGCTCTGCGTTATCCCGTCGAGCGGCAAGAACGAGATATTCTGCCACGAGGTGCGCTGTACCGGCGAGCAGGGGGAGAATGTCCTTGTTTATCTCAACGCCGAGACCGGGCGCGAGGAGCAGATACTCATTCTGAAAATCGGGCGCGGCGGCGTGCTTACAGTCTGACCTGCAATAAACCGTCAGTGCCGTCTCGCCTCCGCAGGGCGCTTCTGTCCTGCGGAGGCGGGGCTGCGCGCTTCACGGAACGGCGGTAACAAACTGTAACCATTCTCCGGAAAATGTTACCGCTTCGTAACCGCATTGTAACCGCTTTGTTGTTGTATTCCCGGCCGAACTGTGATATAATACGGGTAAAGAAAGAAAAACACAGCTATTAAGCGGCGAGGCTGCGGGTATATACATAATGACCCCTACAAACCATTGTCTGCCGATTGACCTCCTTTCGTTCCGCAGCCACCGCTTATTACATAGATGATCCTTCCTTGTGGTTCTCCCCCGCAGCAGCGGGGGAGAACGACACAAACCAAGAAACTTACCTTACGGTTCATGATAATACCCTCCTTTCCATACAGAGCTGCCTCCGTGCGTATATAGTGCGGGGGCAGTTCTGTTTTTATCCCGGCTCCGAAACCGCGGCGATAATAAAAAAAACCAAAATGAATATTGCAATTTCCGCATGGATATGATATAATAACAAGGTAAGTTTTCGCTTACATTCAAAAACGGAAAGGACAGATAAAATATGGACATCAACGCATTGTACAAGCTCTGGCTCGAAAAAGCAACAAAGGATCCTGACTTACAGACCGAACTCAAGTCTGTTGAGGGAAATGAAGAAGAGATAAACGACAGATTCTACCGTGAACTCGAATTCGGCACGGGAGGACTCAGAGGTGTTATCGGCGCGGGTACCAACCGCATGAACTACTATACCGTATGCAAGGCTACACAGGGTCTTGCGCTCTATCTCATGAAGATAAAGCCTGCGGGAGCTTCCGTAGCGGTGTCCTCCGACAGCCGCATCAAGTCCACATACTTTGCGGAGTCCGTAGCGGGAGTCCTTTCCGCAAACGGCATCCGTGTATATCTCTACAAGGAGCTTATGCCAACCCCTATGCTCTCATGGGCGGTAAGATACTATAAGTGCGACGCGGGCGTAATGGTAACAGCGTCCCACAACCCCGCCAAGTACAACGGCTACAAGGTTTACGGTCCCGACGGCTGCCAGCTCACCATTGACGCTGCCGACGCCGTTCTCGCGGAGATCACAAAGACCGACACATTCGAGGGTATCCACTCAATATCCCTTGAAGAGGGCATAAAGAGCGGCATGATAACCTATATCGACGACAAGTGCATCGACGATTACATGGCTGAGGTAAGAAAGCAGTCCATTCACCCCGATCTGTGCGCTTCGTCCGGACTCAAAGTCGTATATACCCCCCTCAACGGCACCGGCAACAAGCC
>JAFZOA010000193.1 GCA_017550775.1 Ruminiclostridium sp.
AGAAATGAAAAATCCGATACATAAAAATTTTTATGAACGGAGGATTTTTCAATGAATAATATGACTTTGAAAGAGCTCAACGAGAAGTACAAGGACTGTCCGCAGCGTACCGCCGAGTACGAGATCGACGGGAAGAAATATGTCGTAACGAGTCACTTCGTTGGCAATAAAAATCTTGACAAGGTGCTCTATGACATTGCGTTCCGTCGTGCGTGCGAGGAAACTCTGAAAGAGATGTCGGCGTAAATGTTTAACCGCCCCGCCGTAAATTTTTCCGGAAAGGTATTGCCGTATTCTGAAATCTGTGCTATAATGGATTCATTGAATACGGCTGCCTTGACAACGTTTTGGAGGTAACGAAAATGACAAAGCAGTCGAATTACAACGCAGGAATATATGTAAGACTTTCTCAGGAAGATGAGCGAGCTGGCGAGTCGCTCTCTATCGAAAATCAGAAGCTCATACTCACCAAGTATGTTGCTGAACAGGGCTGGACGCTCGTTGATGTTTATGTTGATGACGGATATTCCGGAACGGACTTCAACCGTCCGGCAGTTACGCAGCTTTTGGAGGATGCGAAGAACGGAAAGATCAATCTGATCATCTGCAAAGACCTCTCACGTTTCGGCAGAAATTATATCGAGGTCGGGCAGTATGTCGATTATATTTTTCCGACCTACAACATCCGCTTCATCGCTCTCAACGATAATGTTGATACTGCCAATCAAAACAGCGCGGCTATGGATATGATGCCTATTGTCAACATCTTTAACGAGTGGCATTGCGCCTCGACTTCCAAGAAAATAAAAGCTGTAATCGAAGCTAACGCAAGAGCGGGAAGATACCGTACATCTTTTGCTCCCTATGGTTATATCAAAGGTGACGATCCTAAACATCTTCCGGTTGTTGATCCGGTTGCAGCAGAAAATGTCAAAAGAATGTTCGAGATGAGAGCTCGCGGCATTTCTCCTCGGCACATTGCAGATGCTTTCAATGATGAGCATATTATGGCTCCGCTCGATTATCACTATGCTCAGATAGGAAAGCCTAATCCCAAGAAAACGCTTCATTTGTGGGACGGCTCCGTTATAAGGAATATGCTTAAAAATCCAATTTATCTCGGTGATCTTGTACAGATGAAAACGACAACTATTTCTTACAAAAATCACAAGTCCATAAAAAGAGATAAAGAGGACTGGGTAGTCGTTCCGAATACTCACGAGGCAATAATCAGTCGGGAGCTATGGGACAAGTGCAGAGAAATGGAGGCTTCCGTAAGTCAGGGTAAAGTTACTAAAAAAGGTATTGTGATGCCTCTTTGCGGTTTGATGTTCTGTGCGGATTGCGGAAAGAAAATGCGTCTGATGTATAACAACACTACAACGGGAAGCAAAAAGAATCCAAGAAAGTATATGCGGCATAATTATAACTGCGACACCTATAATAAGTTTGGGAAAAGAGCTTGTAATAGCCACTATATCAAGATGAAGGACATCAACGCTATCGTGCTTGCAGATATCCGTTCTCTGTCTCAGCAGGTAATCGAGGACGAAGTCGCTGCAAAAACCGCTTTCCTTGCAAAGAAGCAGTCTGAACACGCAAAACAGACTTCCGAGGATAAGAAGCGTCTTTCCGATAGCAAGCGAAGGCTTGACGAGCTTTCCAATCTCATTCCGAAAATATACGAGGATAAGGTTCTCGGAAAAGTTCCGGAAGATGTGTGTATTGACCTGTTGCAGAAGTACACCACTGAGCAGAAAGAGCTTAACGCGATAGTCGCCGATCTCGAAGCCAAACAGCAGCAGACCCGCAAGGATGAAGAAGATGTCGAGAAGTTTGTCACCCGCCTGAAAAAGTATGCGGATGCTACCGAGCTTACCCGCGAGATGTGCATGGAGCTGATCGAGTATATTGTCGTTGACGAGTATGCCGCAGACCGTCCCCGCCACATCGAAATCTACTACAAATTCCTCGACAAGGCATTAGAAAACAAAAATCACCTTAATTTACCACAATCGGCTTAACAAAGCCGATTGTGGGCAGTAAGAAAATGTGTGTCCTTTTGAGATGTTGACTACGACCAGCACTTATGTTCACTTATTCCAGGAAGCGCAGGCACGAACAAGCGAGATAATCACCGAAGCACTCGATTTCAGCAAGAAGAAAAAAGGACCTATCCCTTTTCCCGCATAATACCTTTTTATAGGGATCCGGGACGGGTAAATCCCGTTTCAGACGAATAAAGACCAAACAAAGACCAAGCGCGTTTTTCGGCAAAAATAAAAATCCGCGGAACCGCTCTACAAGCGGTTCCGCGAGCCTAAAAATTGGTCGAGGTGACGGGACTTGAACCCACGGCCTCTGCGTCCCGAACGCAGCGCTCTACCAAACTGAGCCACACCTCGACGATCAGTCTCTGTCTGAATGGTGCGGATGACGGGACTTGAACCCACACGATGTTGCCATCACTGGCACCTGAAGCCAGCGCGTCTGCCAATTCCACCACATCCGCGAACAACTTACCAAAGACTGTAAATGGTATTATATCACACTTTTCAGAAAAAATCAAGAGTTTTTTGAAAAAAACTGCAAAATTTTTATCTTCTCCGGGCGATCCCGGTATATCGGCTTTATGAAGCCCGTTATGACGCGGTTTTGCCTACGAATGCCGCGCGCGGGAATGATATCCCGGCGGCGACGCTCCCAAAATGCTTAAAAAGCTTGACAAACGGCGGGTTTTGGAATATAATGTAAGTTATGATATTACGCTTTCTGAAAGGAAATCAAAGATATGAGCGATAAATTTGTGACACGTTTTGCGCCGAGCCCGACGGGATTTATGCATATAGGCAATCTCCGTACGGCTCTGTATGCTTTCCTGCTCGCGAGAGCCAACAACGGAAAGTTCAT
>JAFZOA010000194.1 GCA_017550775.1 Ruminiclostridium sp.
CACGATCTTCAAGGGCGGCAAGGAATCCTCTCTTGACAACTCTCTCGAATTCAAAGCGAAGGTTTACTACAAGCCCGCTGCAAAACTCACTACCAAGGGCAAAAAGGTGACCCTGAAGTGGAAGAAGGTCAAGAAAGCCACGAAGTACGGTATATTTGAGGTGACCGACGAAGGCGAAGAGATCCTTCTCAAGACCACTAAGAAGACCACATTTGATCTGAGCAAGTATAATCCGGACGGCAAGACGTTCGTAGTTAAGGCAAAGGTCAATGGCAAGTGGACAAGAACAAGCAAGACCGATAATGTCAAGGTCATCATAAAGAAACGATGAATTTTTCCGCCATAACATAATATTCTCCTCATTTGTTCCTCCCGCCAAGAGGCGGGGGGAATTTTTTTCTCTCCCGCTGAAACAGAGCAAAAAAACGCTTCCCCTGCCGTAAAGCGGGGAAGCGTGCTTTCAGTTGCCACCGAAAAATGAACTTACGAGAATACCTCCGGCTATGAGCACCATTCCGAGTATCTGCCGGAAAGTGAGCTTCTCCTTAAGGAAGATGTAGCTCAGCACCGCGACGAATATATATCCGGTCGCTTCAAGCGCGGGCGAGAGGGAAAGCGGCACTACTTTGAGCCCGTACATCGTTATGAGCGTACAGCCGAAGAACATCGCGTAAGCCACGATGACGAGCGGGTTCAGGTACTCCTTTATCCGTGAGGAGTAGGTTTTCTGCGCGCTTTTTTTGAGCATGATCTGTGACACCGACGCGATGAACGCCGACAGGACGATGATGCAGGAGAAGATAAACATTTCACTCATCGCGCTTCTCCTCTCCGCCGTTGCTGCCGCCGGTCACCATGAGAACTATCCCGGCGAGTATCAGCACAGAGCCGATGATATTGCCTATCGTGATAGTCTCGCCGAAAACGAGCGTTCCCCATACCATTCCCCATATCACGGTTACCGCCTTGTTTGCGTAGGCGGTGTTGAGGGGGACTTTTTTGAGCACCTGCTGCCACAGCAGCGCATACACCGCGAGGGAGAGAAGGACTATCCCGTACAGGAGTATCCACTCAAACGACAGAAAATCCTTTGTCGCGGCGGTCTTGGAGCATATCCCGCCGAGCGAGTAGATAAACACGATCGCGTGCAGTATGATATAAGGCATTATCTTTTTCATAACTGTGTTCCTTTGCATGGCGCAGAGCCGCCCTTTTCCGGAAACAGCAGTCCTGCGTTTTTTCCTATTATACAACCAACGGCGGTAAATGTCAAGGGAAGAAAAAGCTCGCCTTTAAGCGGGGCTCAGACTGTGTAAAAAACGTTTGTTCTGTAACAAGACTATTCAGGTTCCGTGTTGCGGAATGGGTCCATGCGTCTATGATATTGCTTCGCAAATCCGTCGGCTCGGGGGTCCATAGGTGACCGTTTGTATCGTGCAGTTGAGCAGAGCCCCTTCAATCGGCGAAGGGGCTCTTTCTGTGCTTTTCAATTATAGCCGTGATATCGTTCGCAAAACTCTCCGGACAGCTCACCACATACTGCCCGTGCGCCATTCCGTCTATCCTGCGAAGCGTCGTGTTCGGAACGTGCTTCCTCATATACTCCGCATCGGCACGCCGTTCGTCCTCCTCGTCGCTGCCGTACCAGTACTCGATCCACGTCCCGATCTTCGGGAATTTTGACGGCATCGGATAATCCCGCATGGAGACGGCGATCCTTTCCGCTTCTTCGTCCGTCATTTCCCGCAGAACATTGTAAACGCCGTCCGTGAAGCTGTCCCCGTAGCGCTCCGGCGGGTATGCAGTCTCCAGCGCCGCCACATCGTTCCGCAGCTTCTTCGCCGCCGCGCCGTCCTTCGACAGCATGAGCCGCGATACCACCCACGGAACGTCGTAAGGACAGGTGCCGCCGTCTATCACCGCGTGCCGTATGTGAAGCTGCGCGTCCGCAAGCATCCTCACCGCTATCGCCCCGCCCATTGACAGCCCGTACAGCAGGTCTATCTTAGCCGCCCCGAACTGCACAAGGGTAAGCTCTACCCGCGCGGCGATGTTCTCCACCGACGTGAAGCTGTCCTTCGAGGAGGTGTCGTGACCGGGAACTCCCACGGCAAGCACATGGAACCGCTCCGCGAGCAGCTTTATCGCCCCGCCGAGCATATCCCACGACATAAATTCGCCGTGTATCATCACCACGACGGGCATATCCTTTCTGCCGAATTCATGTATCTTCACGTTTGTCCCCTCATGCTTTGGTGCCATAGTAACAGAAACCCCCGCTTGTACGGCGGGGGTTCGATAAAGCTTTCTGTTATCTTCTGTTGAGACGGAATCTTGCGACCTGATCGCGCAGGAGCTTGGACTGACCCGAGAGCTCCTCGCAGGAGGCTGCTGTCTGTTCCGCTGTTGCGGAGTTGGTCTGGATAACCTGAGAGATCTGCTCCACGCCGGAAGTGATCTGACGGATAGACTCGTTCTGCTCCGCGCTTGCCGCCGCGATATCGGTGATAAGGTCTGCGGTCTTGGAGGACATCTCCTTGACTTCCTTCATAGAGTCCGCAGTGGACATCGCTATGCCGGAACCCTTGTCAACAGCCGCGATAGACGCGTTGATGAGTGCTGTGGTGCTGCTTGCCGCCTCGGCGGACTTGCTCGCGAGGTTTCTTACCTCGTCCGCAACGACTGCGAAGCCCTTGCCCGCGTCGCCCGCGCGTGCAGCCTCAACTGCCGCGTTAAGCGCAAGAATATTGGTCTGGAATGCGATATCCTCGATAGTCTTGATGATCTTTTCGATCTCCTTGGAAGTATCGCTGATCTCGTTCATTGCCGCGACCATGCTCTTGATCTCGTCGTCCTGACGGTTTACTCTGTCCTGAGTCTGCTTGGAGAGGTCGCCCGCCTGTGCCGCATTCTGAGCTGTCATGGAGATCTGGCTGGAGACTTCCGCGATAGTTGCGGAGATCTGCTGGATAGCGGATGCCTGACGTGTGGTGCCGTCTGCGAGGGACTGCGAGCCTTCCGCCATCTGGTCGGAACCGGAGAGGACTTCCGCGCTGCTTACGCTTACGCCGCTCATGATCTCGTTGAGGGATTCGAGAATGCTGTTGATAGATGCCTCGATCTTCGCAAAATCGCCGGGGTACTCGACCTGCGGAGCAACGGTGAGGTCGCCCTGAGAGATCGCGTCAAGCACTCTGCTGATATCGTTGAGGCATACGCTCATACCCGATACCATGCTGTCCATTGCCTCGGTCATTGTCTCGATCTCGTCGTTTGTTCTGAATACCTGTGCCGGGCTGGAAATGTCGCCGTTTGCCATTTCTCCGATACGCTTGGATGTTACCGCGATAGGACCGGCGATGTGCTTGATCCTGAGACTGGTAACTATGAACGAGAGTACCGCTGCCGCAAGAGCAACTATGATAACGCCGAGCGCTACGAGAGTGATGCTGCTGAGAATGGTTTTCTTGGGTGTTGCAACTACCATTGTCCACTTTTCATGGGACTTGATAGTGGTATAACCTGCGAAGTAATCCTCGCCGTTAAGCTTGAACTCGGTAAAGCCTTCTTCTCCGGAAATCATTTCCTGAGCCGCCTTGGCCATGGACTTGTCGAGGTTGTTCTCGCCGAGAAGCTCGGTGAGCTGGGGAACGGACTGGGTGCTTGTTCCGACAACGATACCGTCCTTGTCAAGTATGAAGCCGATGCCGTTTTCCTCGTAATGAATGTCCTTGATGAGGTTGGAGAAGGTGTTCGCGTCAAGGCCGCCGTAGCAGACATACGCGTTTCCGTTCGCGGTGAAGTATTTACCCATCATGATCGTGATCGAGTTATCCGTCATACGGAGAACAGGGCTGGATACATAAGCGTCCTTTGTGGACATAGCCTGCTTGAAGTACTCACGGGCGGAGATATCGGTGTCATTGTAGGTCTTACCCGTGGAGTACGCTATCGCGAAGTCCTTGAAGGTACTTGTAGTAGCCGAATCCGCGAGTATCGCCTTTCTGTCGGCGATCTCAAGACTTTCGCTTACGACGGCTTCGTTCTTGGTAACTACATCGAACTGCTGAGACAGGCTCGATATGGTATTGTCGATGGAAGCGGCATAGGCTTTCGCGAGAGATGTGCCTTCGTCATTGTACATAACGACATACTTATTGTATGTAACGATTATGTAGATGACTACGAGAACTATACCCGTTGCAAGTACCGGTATGGTCGAAAGAAGGGTAAGTCTCGATTTGAGTGAGCGTCTTTTCTTGTTCATGGCTTTCCTCCATACATTACATTTACAGCCGTCCGGAAAGCGTTTATCTGTTTGGGACCGCCTCGTATGATACGGACAATGCAATATTGACCGTATGTATTCAATATTAACCGAACAAATCGGTGTAATTACTATTATACACATTATTCCCGCATTGTCAAGCATTTTGTTGTCCGGCACTGCCCGACGGTCCCTGCTCACCCCTCGTCCGGGGCACATTTTATGTCAATTTTTCTCATTTTGTTTGCATACTGCTCGTTTCCGGGCGTTTTTTCCGATTTCGGACACCTTCGGAATTGTGTTTGTTTAACGAATTTTTTCGCGCTGTTTTGTCTAAAACATCTACATACTTACCGCCCGGAGCCGTTTTCCTTCTCTGCCCTCAGTCTTGCCTTGATGCCGCTCATAATGCGCTCCCGCGCGGTCTGAGCATCGTCTGCCGTTACGGGTTTCACCCCTTCGAGCGGGTACGGGATACCGAGCTCGGCGTACTTGCGTTTTCCCATATCATGGTACGGGAGCACGTCCAGTCCTTTCAGAGTTTTAAGTCCCCCGATGAAGTACCCGAGCGCGGACTGCTCCTCCTCGCCGTCGGTATAGCCCGGGACAATGACATGGCGTATCCATAGCTCGACCCCGCGCTCCGGGATATGCTCAGCGAACGCAAGTATGTTCCGGTTGGAGTGCCCCGTGAGCCGTCGGTGTACTTCGTCGTCGATGTGCTTTATGTCCAGCATCACAAGGTCTGTCACCGCGAGCATTTCGTCCGCGGCGGCGGTATTTTCCGGGTCAAAGCATATCCCCGAGGTGTCGAGACAGGTGTGTATGCCGCGCTCCTTCGCGAGCCGGAACAGCTCAGTCAGGAACGGGAGCTGGCGCATCGGCTCGCCGCCTGTGCAGGTGATACCGCCGTGCTTATAGAACACGCGGTTCTTCTCGAACATGGCGAGAAGCTGCTCCGCGGTCATTTCCTCGCCGCCGTTTATCTCCCATGTGTCCGGGTTGTGACAGTAAAGACAGCGCATGGGACAGCCCTGAAAGAATATGACGAACCGCACTCCCGGTCCGTCGACCGTCCCGAAGGACTCCGTAGAATGTATATATCCCGTCACTCAAAGCACCTCTCGCGGTGATAAACATTCCCCCGTCTTACAGCGGGGGAATGTTTAACAATTTGCTCAGATATGGTCGTGGAACGTGCGTGAGATTACGTCGTCCTGCTGTTCCTTGGTGAGCTTGATGAAGTTCACCGCGTAGCCCGATACCCTCACCGTGAGCTGGGGGTACTTCTCCGGGTGAGCCTGCGCGTCGAGAAGGGTCTCACGCGTGAATACGTTCACGTTCAGGTGATGCCCGCCCTTTTCCACATAACCGTCTATCAGTTCTACAAGATTGTCCGCCTGACGGTCGCTTATATTCAGTTCTGCCATTTGTATTCCTCCTTAATCCTGTTCATCCGCTTTCTCGTCTTCCTCGGCGAAGTCGAAATTCGGTACGGCGCAGGGTCCCGTCCTTCCGCATTCGGTGCTGTTGAGAGTACGCACGCGGGTCATTTCCCCTACGTTGAGATCGATGTGCTGAGTCCCCGACGACATGAGCCGGTCTATAAGAGCCGCAAGCTCGTCCGCGTCACTCTCGGTGATGTCGGCGGGCTTGGTGTCATCAGTCCTCATTGTTCACCTCCGCCGCGAGCGCGTCAAGGTCGAGGTCTCCCGAGAATACCTTTGTATCCTTTCCGAGCGCGTCCGGTATGATCGAAAACGTGTTGGATATACCGTCCTGCGCGTGACGGAACGGAAGCTTCGATACGGACGAGAGCGATGCGACAGCCCCGTGAGTATCGCGCCCGTGCATCGGGTTCGCACCGGGTGCGAGCGGTACGCCGTACTTTCTGCCGTCCGGCGTGTTGCCGGTCTTCTTGCCGTACACGACGTTCGAGGTTATGGTAAGTATGCTCATGGTCGGAATGCTGTCGCGGTAGGTGTGGTGCTTGCGGATCTTGTCCATGAACATACGGACGATATCCACCGCTATCTGATCCACGCGGTCATCGTCGTTGCCGTACTTCGGGAATTCTCCCTCGACCTCGTAATCCACCACGATACCGTTCTCGTCGCGGATGCACTTCACCTTCGCGTACTTTATGGCGCTGAGCGAATCGGCTACCACCGAAAGCCCCGCGATGCCGGTAGCGAAGTACCGCTTCACGTCGCGGTCATGCAGCGCCATTTGAAGCTTCTCATAGCAGTACTTGTCGTGCATATAGTGTATCACGTTCAGAGTGTTGACGTACAGCCCCGCGAGCCATTCCATCATGTCGCTGTACTTCTCCATTACGTCGTTGTAGTCGAGATAGTCCCCCTGCACCGGGCGGTACTTAGGTCCCACCTGTACCTTCATTACCTCGTCCACACCGCCGTTGATCGCGTACAGCAGGCACTTCGCAAGGTTCGCACGCGCGCCGAAGAACTGCATCTCCTTGCCTACGCGCATCGAGGACACACAGCAGGCGATAGCATAGTCGTCGCCGTGGATGACGCGCATCATGTCGTCGTTCTCGTACTGTATCGACGAGGACTTGATCGACATTTTCGCGCAGAACCGCTTGAAGTTCTGGGGGAGCTTCGTTGACCACAGTACGGTCATGTTCGGTTCCGGAGCGGTGCCTAAGTTGTTGAGGGTGTTGAGGTAGCGGAAGGAGTTCTTCGTTACCATGTGCTCGCCGTGAACGCTCACGCCGCCTATCGACTCCGTTACCCACGTCGGGTCGCCGGAGAACAGCGCGTTATACTCGGGAGTACGCGCGAACTTCACGATACGAAGCTTCATTATGAACTGGTCGATAAGCTCCTGTGCCTCGGACTCGGTGATGAGACCTCTGTCAAGGTCGCGCTGAATGTAGATATCGAGGAACGTTGACGTTCTTCCGAGGCTCATAGCCGCGCCGTTCTGCTCCTTGACCGCCGCTAAGTATCCGAAGTACAGCCACTGTACCGCCTCCTGCGCGTTCTTCGCGGGGCGGGACATATCGAAGCCGTATATCTTTCCGAGCTGCATCAGTTCTTCAAGGGCACGCACCTGCTCGGCAAGCTCCTCTCGAAGACGTATGTTCTCCGAGGTCATGCGTATGTAGTGGGTGTCGCGCTGATGAAGCTTGTCGTCTATGAGCATATCGATGCCGTAGAGCGCGACACGCCGGTAGTCGCCGATGATACGTCCGCGGCCGTAAGCGTCGGGAAGTCCGGTGAGTATCGCGGACTTTCTCGCAAGACGCATTTCCGGCGTGTATGCGTCAAAAACGCCCTGATTGTGGGTCTTTCTGTACTTGGTGAATATCTCCACCACCTTCGGATCGACCTCATAGCCGTACTCCGTGCACGCCTGCTGTGCCATACGGATACCACCGAAAGGCTGGAGAGCGCGCTTGAACGGCTTGTCGGTCTGTAAGCCGACTATCTTTTCGAGATCCTTGTTGAGATACCCGGCGGGGTGTGAGGTAATGGTGGAGATGATGCTCGTATCCATGTCGAGCACACCGCCGGCTTCACGCTCACGGCGGGACAGGTCGAGCACCTGCTCCCAGAGCTTCTTTGTCGCCTCGGTAGGGCCTTCAAGAAAGCTCTCGTCACCGTCATACGGGGTATAGTTGCTCTCGATGAACGCACGGACATTTACGGACGTGCTGCTCCACCGCCCGGGCTTGAAGCCCTCCCATTCGACTGCATATTCTTTAAACAATGTTTATCTTCCCTTCTTTGTTAAATGGCTGAAAAATATATCATGTATAATCCACAACGTTGACCCACGAGGCGAGGAACTGCTTTTCTTTCTCGTTGCCCTTGACGGACTGCGAAGCCGCCACGATCGGCATCCACTTCTGAACGTACTGGAGAGCCGTGTCTGTCTTGTCGCAGAACGCTTTCAGATACTTCTTTCCTATCTCCTCGTTGCCCGAGAGACAGAATGTGAGGTAGGTTCGCGCCGCGTCTGCGGAAGCGTTGCCCTGTGTTGCGTGCGCCCAGTCGATGATGTACGGCGTGCCTTCGGGAGTGATTATCACGTTCGAGGGGTTGAAGTCCCCATGGCAAAGCTTTAAGTGCTTCGGCATGGACTCAAGCGTCGTGTGCAGGTCGTACCGCACGGTCGCGGGGAACTGCGACGCTGATATCTTCGCGTGCATCTTGTCCTTAAGGCGCCCGAGAAGCTGGCACTTGTGCGACTGGACATCTATCTGCAAATTCACGAACAGCTCCATGTACTCGTCGAGCTTGTCTGGGTTCTCCTGCCACATCTGCATGAGGGTCTTGCCCTCGATGAAGTCGGACACTATCGTCCACTGACCGTCTATCGTGATGACCTCGCGCACCTTCGGGATATTCAGTCCGGTAAGCTCCACGCGCGCCTGGTTGAGCGCTTCGTTGAGTATCTCGTGCTTCTGACACTCAGGGCTGAACACTTTGAGAGCCGCGTCGCCGTCGCGGTATATGGTCTTGGTTTTGCGTTTCGCGATCATATTATCAAGCTTCATTTTCGTTCCCCTCCTCAGTTACTCTTCTTGGGTCTTCCGCGCTTTGCGGAAGCGGGTTTTTCCGCAGTCTTTGAAGCAGCCTTTGCTGCGGCCTTTGCCGGAGCCTTCCTGGCGGACGGCTTAGCAGCCGCCTTTTTCGCCTCGAACTGTGACTCGTCGGGCATTTCGGTCTCCTTGAAGGTGCCGCCGTAGTACGCATTCATGTACATCTGTTTAAGCTCGCTTATGAGCGGGTAGCGCGGATTTGCACCGGTGCACTGGTCGTCGAACGCCGCCTCGGTCATCTCGTCGAGAGTTGCGAGGAAGTCCTCCTCGGACACGCCGTAATCGGCTATGGTCTTCTTGATGCCGATACGCGCTTTGAGCTTTTCTACCGCGGCTATGAGGTTTTCAAGCTTCTCGCTGTCGGTCTTTCCGCCGCAGCCGAGATAATCGGCTATCTCCGCGTATCTCGCAAGGGTGTGCGGATGGTCGTACTGTGAGAATGTTCCCATTTTTACGGGAGCCTCGGACGCGTTGTACCGCATCACGTCGCAGATAACGAGGGCGTTCGCGACACCGTGAGGAATGTGGTGATACGCACCGAGCTTGTGGGCGAGAGAGTGGGAAATGCCGAGGAACGCGTTTGCAAACGCCATTCCCGCCATTGTAGCCGCATTCGCCATTTTCTCACGGGCTTCAACATCGCCGCCGTTGTCGTAGGCACGGGGCAGGTACTCAAATATCGTTTTGAGGGCTTTGAGCGCGAGACCGTCGGTATAGTCGGTCGCCATTACGGAAGCGTACGCTTCGAGAGCGTGGGTAACAGCGTCGATACCGGAAGCGGCGGTAAGCCCCTTCGGCGCGGTCATGTGCATATCGGTGTCGATTATCGCCATGTCCGGAAGCAGCTCATAGTCCGCGAGCGGGTACTTGCAGCCGTCCTCCTTGTCGGTGATGACCGCGAACGGAGTCACCTCCGAGCCGGTACCCGCCGATGTGGGTATCGCCACAAAGTACGCCTTTTCTCCCATTTTCGGGAAGGTGTAAACGCGCTTCCTTATTTCTATGAAGCGCATCGCCATGTCCTTGAAGTCCGCCTCGGGGTGCTCGTACAGCACCCACATTATCTTCGCCGCGTCCATTGCCGAGCCGCCGCCTATTGCGATGATAACGTCCGGCTTGAACGAGGTCATGAGTGCCGCGCCCGCCTTCGCATTGTCGAGGGTCGGGTCGGGCTCAACGTCGAAGAAGGTCTCATGCACGATGCCCATTTTGTCGAGCTTGTCGGTTATCGGCTTGGTGAAGCCCGCGCCGTACAGGAAGTTATCGGTAACGACGAATGCGCGCTTTTTGCCCATTACTGTGCCGAGCTCATCGAGCGCCACAGGCAGACAACCCTTCTTTATATATACCTTTTCGGGTGCTCTGAACCAAAGCATATTCTCTCTCCTTATCGCAACGGTCTTGATGTTGAGCAGGTGCTTTACGCCTACATTCTCGCTCACGCTGTTGCCGCCCCAGGAGCCGCAGCCGAGGGTGAGGGACGGGACTGTACCGAAGTTGTACAGATCACCGATACCGCCGTGGGAGGAGGGGGTGTTGACGAGGATGCGTCCGGTCTTCATGCGCGACTTGAACTCGCTTAGGATATCCGTCTCAGTGTATTCGTTGAGGTAGATCGCCGAGGTGTGACCGTAGCCGCCGTCCGCGATAAGCCGTTCCGCCTTTCCGAACGCGTCCTGAATGTCCTCCGCCTTGTACATCGCGAGCACGGGAGAGAGCTTTTCGTGCGCAAATTCCTCGGTGATATCCACGCTTGTGACTTCGCCGATAAGCACCTTTGTGCCTGCCGGGACGGTCACACCGGAGAGCTCCGCTATCGTCGCCGCCTTCTGACCGACGATCTTCGCGTTGAGAGCGCCGTTGATGATGATAGTGCGGCGGACCTTGTCTATCTCGCCGGGCTTGAGGAAGTAGCAGCCTCTGTCCGCGAACTCGCGCTTTACCTCGTCATAGATGTCCTTGTGAACGATCACAGACTGTTCGGAAGCGCAGATCATGCCGTTATCGAAGGTCTTGGAATGTATCACCGAGCTTACCGCAAGCACGATATCGGCGGACTTGTCGATTATCGCGGGGGTATTGCCCGCGCCAACGCCGAGAGCGGGCTTGCCGCTCGAATACGCCGCCTTTACCATGCCGGGGCCGCCGGTCGCGAGGATAATGTCGGCTTCCTTCATGACGAGCGAGGTCATTTCGAGGTTCGGCGCGTCTATCCAGGAGATTATGTTCTCGGGAGCGCCCGCCTTTATCGCCGCGTCACGGACGATCCGCGCGGCCTCGATCGTGCATTTCTTCGCGCGGGGGTGCGGGCTGAATATGATGCCGTTGCGGGTCTTGAGGGCGATGAGCGCCTTGAATATCGCGGTGGAAGTAGGGTTGGTGGTAGGGATCACGGCGGCGATGACTCCGATAGGCTCGGCTATCTTCTGAACGCCGTAAGCCTTGTCCTCCTCGATGACCCCGCAGGTCTTTGTGTTCTTGTAGGCGTTGTAGATGTACTCGGAAGCGTAGTTGTTCTTGATGACCTTGTCCTCGACTACGCCCATTCCGGTCTCCTCCACAGCCATTTTGGCAAGCGGTACACGAGCCTTGTTAGCTGCTGACGCCGCGGCAAGGAAGATCTTATCGACCTGCTCCTGCGTATAAGCCGAGAATATCTTCTGCGCCTCTCTGATGCGTTTCAGTTCGGCTTCGAGCGCCGGTACGCTGTCAACGACAGCTCTTTCTTTTCTTTCCATAAGAGACCTCCTGACTCTGTCCGTTAATGATACATCTATTATATCATAAAATCTTCCATTTATCAATAGCAAATGCCAAATCCTGTCTGAAATATTGGTGAAAGAACAGAGAACGGCGGTCTGCCGCCTACCGCCGCAGTCATAACAGTGTCATACGGAATAAAATGCTTGATTTGCCGCCGCATTTGTGATATAATATACAGGCAATTCTATTCGACAGGAGATAAAACATGGATATCATCACAGTAATATCGGACGAACTTAAGATCAGGCGGACCCAGACGGAAGCTGCGGTGAAGCTCCTCGACGAGGGCAACACCATACCGTTCATCGCGCGCTACCGCAAGGAAGCTACCGGCGCTCTCGACGACGAACAGCTCCGCGACCTCTCCGACCGCCTCACATACCTTCGCAACCTCGAAAAGCGCAAGGAGGAGGTACGCGCGGCTATCGAAGCTCTCGGGAAGCTCACCGACGAGATAGTGAGCGACCTTTCCGAAGCCGCAACTCTCGCGGTGGTGGAGGATATATACCGCCCGTATAAGCCGAAGAAAAAGACCCGCGCCAGCATAGCCAAGGAAAAGGGGCTCGAACCGCTCGCGGAGTTCATAAACTCTCAGGTGTCCGGGAACCCGTACGACGAGGCGCAGAAGTACATATCCGGGGAAAAAGGCGTGGCATCGGCGGAGGACGCTGTCGCCGGCGCGCTTGACATCATAGCGGAGAATATCTCCGACGACCCGGAGCTTCGCAAGATACTCGGCGCTCTCTACGACCGGAGCGCTCTCATATCCTCGGTCAGGGCGAAGGACGACATCGAGGACAGCGTGTACGAGAATTACTACGAGTATAAGGAAGCCTGCTCAAAGATACCGACCCACCGTATCCTCGCTATCGACCGCGGAGAGCGCGAGGGCGTGCTGAAGGTATCTGTCGAGGTGGACGCGGACAACATGATCGCCACCGTCCGCAGCCGCACCGTCAAAGCGAACAACAAGAACGCCGGGCTGGTGGAGCTCGCCGCCGAGGACGCGTACAAGCGCCTTATCCACCCGTCTATCGAGCGCCGGGTACGAAACGACCTTACCGAGAAGGCCTGCACCGCCGCTATCAAGGTGTTCGGCGACAACCTGCGCCAGCTCCTGATGCAGCCCCCCGTAAAGGGCATGGTGACCATGGGGCTTGACCCGGCGTACAGAACGGGCTGCAAGATATCCGTCGTTGACGCGACCGGAAAAGTGCTGGACACAACCGTCGTTTACCCCACCCCGCCCCACAACAAGACCGAGGAAGCAAAGAAAAAGCTCACCGCGCTGATAAAGAAGTACGGCGTTACCGCGATCTCGATAGGCAACGGCACCGCGAGCCATGAGAGCGAGGTGTTCGTCGCGGACATGATACACGGGCTTGACACGCCGGTAAGCTACATGGTGGTGTCCGAGGCGGGCGCGTCGGTTTACTCCGCAAGCAAGCTCGCACAGGAGGAGTTCCCGGACTTCGACGTGACCGAGCGCAGCGCCGTGTCTATCGCGAGACGTTTGCAGGATCCTCTCGCGGAGCTTGTCAAGATCGAGCCGAAAGCGATCGGAGTAGGTCAGTATCAGCACGATATGCCGCCCGCACAGCTTTCCGAGGCTCTCGGAGGCGTGGTGGAGGACTGCGTGAACAACGTCGGCGTAGATGTGAATACCGCGTCGGTTGCGCTGCTCTCGTATGTGGCGGGCATCAACTCCGGCATCGCGAAGAACATTGTCGCCTACCGCGAGGAAAACGGCGGCTTCACGGAGCGCAAGGAGCTGCTTAAGGTAAGCAAGCTCGGCAAGAAGACCTATGAGCAGTGCGCGGGTTTCCTGCGCGTGCCGGACGGTAAGGAGCCGCTCGACAACACCGCCGTTCACCCGGAAAGCTACGCCGCGGCAAGAAAGCTGCTGGAGCTCTGCGGGCTGACAGAAGCGGATATCGCGGGAGGAAAGACCGCGTCCGACAGGATCAACGGCAGGATCAGGGAGCTTGGGATAAAGAATGTGGCCGCCGAGACCGGAGTGGGCGAAATGACGCTCACCGACATCGTCAAGGAGCTTATGAAGCCCGGCCGTGACCCGCGTGACGAGCTCCCGAAGCCTATGCTGCGGACGGACGTTGTGGATATCAACAGTCTGAAAGAGGGCATGGAGCTCAAAGGCACGGTGCGCAACATCACCGACTTCGGCGCGTTCGTCGATATCGGCGTGCATCAGGACGGACTCGTTCATATCTCACAGCTCGCCGACAAGTTCATCAAGCACCCCCTCGACGTGGTGAAGGTCGGGGATATCGTGAACGTGAAGATACTCGGTATAGACACGAAAAAGAACCGCATCTCGCTTACCATGAGAGGACTGAATTAACGAAAACACAGCGGCTCCCCGCCTTACGACGAGGAGCCGCTTTTCGTTATATTCTGTATGTTTTTATGACATTTCTTCCGTCAAGATCGACCGAGAGTATAAGCTCGTTCCCGTCGTACTCCGCGGCAAGCAGCTCCGCCTTGTGCATCGCCGCCATGTCGCCGTACAGCTCATGCTGCTCGTCGCCGTACTCCGCCATGTCGTCCGAGGTGAACAGCACCCCGCCGCACAGCGCGTTTATCTCCGCGAGAGCCCGGCGCTGCTCCTTCGACATGGAAGTGTCGGTGTCCCGGAGCATATACACGTCCGGGTCGTTCACGAACGCGCGCCCGTTAAGCTGTCTGCGGAACACGGTGTTGAGAATGCTAAGCTTCGTGCTCGGGCGCTCGCGGTGGAGCACCTGCATATACGCCTTGCCGTCCCACTCGGGGGTAACGTCGGTGCCTATGCGGCAGTACTCGACCTTCCCGAACGCGGACGCGAGCGGAACTCCGCAGCCGAGTATCTTCGCCATGCCGACGCACTCACGCAGCAGATCCATTCCGTCGGACATCACCATGCCGCGGGTCTTATCCCTGCGCGGGAGAATACACGCCGCGTACAGGAAGTCGAGCTTGAGCAGGCTGAATCCCCACTCATCCACGACGGTGCGGAAGACTTCTCTCAGGTAGGCGCGGAATTCCTCGTTGTAGATGTCCAGCGCATAAGAGCCTCCCCAGTTGCTTCCCGCGCGCACCGGCTCGCCGTTTTCGTCTCTGAGCAGCCAGTCCGGGTGGTCGCGGTAAATGTCGGACTTCTCCACGCACACGAACGGAGCAAGCCACAGCCCCGCGGTAAGTCCGGCTTCTTTTATCCTGTCCGCGACCGTCTTCATGCCGTTCGGGAACTTGGACATATCCACGCTCAGCCAGTCGCCCGTCGCGGTCTGATACCCGTCGTCTATCTGGAAGATATCTGCGCCGGAGCCGCTTCCGAGCAGCCCTTCAAGATCGCTCAGAATACATTTCTCGTTGATGTCCTCATAGTGTCTGTACCAGCTTGTGTAGCCGGACACAGGCTTTTCCCGCACCGGAGCTATTCCGAGCCACGCAAAGTACCCGTCGAAGACCTCCTTCTCGGTACCGTTTCCAATGTAAAGCGAGAGCCCGTCAAAGCTGTCGGCGATGTTGAGCCCGGAGCAGTCCTTCTCCACCGTGACCGTGTTCTTTCCGGTGTTGACCTTTATTACCGTGAAGCCGCTGTTCTCGTTGAGTGAGCCTATGAAGTCATACAGACCGTCGGCGTGCTTCACATAGCCGTATGAGAAGCCGTGCATCACACCGTGTTTGCGGCTGTATTTAAGGATAGTGTAGTCCCCGTAGGCAGAGAGCGCGTACTTGTCCGTCACGAGCTCGGGAATATGGTCGATACCCCTCATTCTTCCGTCGATACGGTGCTCGAAGCTGTCCGTCCAGGACTGATAGCCGTTGAGGAACACGCGGTCGCGCTCGGCAAATGAGCACTCGAACTCTGCGGAAAGCTTTACTATCTCGATCTCGCTCTTAGTGGTGACCGCGGCGGAGAAGGTCTCGGTGTTTTCCTTGATGTCGAGGGATATGCGGCTGTTCTTCACGCTTTCGGCGGTAGTGACGGTATAGCCCTTGCCGTTGACGCGGTATGCGAATTTAACATTGACAAGCTTCATCATTTACTTTTCCTCCTTGTCCGAGTTGGCTGCGTCTATTCTTGCGATAACTCCCTTTTCGTTGTAGCGGAAGAATACGAATCCTCCGAGAAGGCAGAGCACCGTAGCTATGAAAGCGGTGAGTCTGTAGCCGAGACCGTAGCCCGCTTCTCCGATCGGCACTTCCTTGTTTATGGTAGCAATGCTGGTGAACAGGAGCATTGCCACGGACTGACCCATTTTGAACGCGAATGTTCTCGCCGCGTAGAACATGCCCTGTCTGCTCTCTCCGGTAACGATCTTGTCAGCCTCGGAGATATCCGCTACCACAGCCTGCGGTAAGATACCGAGTATCGCCATGGGAATGGACGCGAGCACAGCGACGATTATGCCGTAAGCCACGGAGGGTATCGGGAGTATTCCCGCGAAGCCGGTGACGAGGAAGGTCACCGCGAAGAACATGAACGCGAAGGATACAAGCTTCTTCTTGCCGAGCTTCTTGGCAAGGATATTGACCGGCGCGTAGCACACCAGCGACATAGCGGTCATTATCGCGAAAAGCGGGAATGTCCATGTCGCTTCAAGTCCCATAAGCACGGTTATGTAGAAGGAAAGGCCGGTCTGGAACAGAGTAAGGGCTACCCAGTAAAGGATATCGGAGAGAACGAAGGTGCGGAAATCCTTGTTCTTGAAGGTCGCGCCGAGGGATTTGAACGCGGGGGTCTCGGTGGGGGTGGTGTCTGCGTATTTGTTCTCGTCGATCAGGAACGCCGGGACGAACATACATACCACCGCAACAGCCGCGAGGATGCCGATAGTGATACGGTACGCCGCCGCATAGTTGGAGTAAACGGTGAAGTCGCCGCTCACGATCTGCTGTGTGAGCGTTTCACCGAACTGCGCGGTCATAG
>JAFZOA010000195.1 GCA_017550775.1 Ruminiclostridium sp.
CGGCAAAGATCTTCGGCGCGAACGTTTATCTCGGCGCGGTCATCGGTATGATAATGATACACCCGAACCTCGTCAACGCGTGGTCTGTGGGTGACGGAAGCGACCTCCCGACTCTGTGGTCGTGGTTCGGTCTCTGGAACATTCACGCCACCGGCTATCAGGGTCACGTTATCCCGGTAGTCATCGCGGTGCTGCTCCTCTCGGTGATCGAGAAGTGGCTGCACAAGCGCGTTCCGGAAATGTTCGACCTGTTCGTGACACCGCTCGTCTCGGTGCTCATAACCGGCTTCCTCACAATGACGCTCATAGGCCCGGTATTCTCACAGCTTGAATCCTGGGTGCTCACCGGCGCACAGTGGCTCATCTCTATCCCCTTCGGCATCGGCTCGTTCCTCATGGGCGCGGCTTACGCACCGACAGTTGTAGCCGGCGTACACCACATGTACAATGCTATCGAGCTTTCGATGCTCGCCGACAACGGCATGAATATCTGGATGCCGATAGCAACGGCTGCTAACGTGGCACAGGGCGCGGCTGCTCTTGCGGTAGGTATAAAGACCCGCAACAGAAAGATCAAGTCCATGGCTCTTCCCGCTTCCCTCTCCGCATTCATGGGCATAACCGAGCCCGCTATCTTCGGTGTAAACGTGCGCTTCGTAAAGCCGCTCGTTGCCGGTATGATAGGCGGTGCGTGCGGTGCGGCGATAGCTTCCATAATGGGAGTATATGCGACCGCGAACGGTGTTACCGGACTGTTCGGTTTCCTTATCACCACAGACAGCTTCTTAGGCTACCTGCTCACATTCATAGTTGCGACCGTTGTGGCGTTCGTCCTTTCGTGGATACTTTACAAGGACGCTGCTGAGGAAGCTCCGGCTCCCGCAGTTGAAACAAAGCCCGCCGTAAGCTACGACGACAACTGCGTTTACGCGCCGCTCAAGGGCAAGGCTGTCCTCATGGCGGACGTTCCGGACGAGACATTCGCGACCGACGTGCTCGGAATGGGCGCGGCGGTGGATCCCACCGAGGGCAAGGTGGTAGCTCCCGCAGACGGAGAAGTAAGCACGCTGTTCGATACTCACCACGCCATAGGGCTCACGCTCGACAACGGCATGGAGATGCTGATACACGTCGGAATCAATACCGTAGAGCTGAACGGCGAGGGCTATAAGGCTCACGTTTCCGAGGGCGACAGAGTTGTACGCGGACAGACGCTCATAACCTTCGATATCCCGCTGATACAGAGCAAGGGCTATAAGACCATTACGCCCGTTATCATCACCAATCCCGATGATTTCAAGAGCATAAGCAAGGCGGCCGACGGGAATGTGGATTTCCTCGACAAGCTTATAGAAACAACGAAATGACGACTGCGAGGGGGTGACCTTTGCGAATGAAGAACAACTACAGGCAGAAGCTTCATATCGAGCCTGAAAAAGGCTGGCTCAACGACCCCAACGGACTGTGCTTCTTTAACGGCGAGTACCACGTTTACTTCCAGTACGCGCCGGACAGCGCCGAGGGCAGGGGAGGGAAGTGCTGGGGACACATGAAAAGCCCCGACCTGCTGCACTGGACATTCACAGGCGCGGTGCTTCTTCCCGACACCCCCGACGACCGCAGCGGTGTATATTCCGGCTGCGGGTTAGTGAAGGACGACACGCTGTACCTCTTCTACACCGGCAACGTCAAGGAGGAGGGCGACCACGACTACATCACCTCCGGGCGCGGCGCGAACGTGATACTCGTCACCACGAAGGACGGGCATAACATGAGCGCGAAGAAGACGCTGCTGAGAAACTCCGACTATCCCGACTACTGCTCGTGCCATGTGCGCGACCCCAAGGTGTGGGAGGAGGACGGGAAATACCATATGGTGCTCGGCGCGAGGACGCTTGCGGCAAAGGGCTGTGTGCTGTACTATGTGTCGGAGGATCTTGAAAACTGGCACTATGACAAGACCGTGTTCGGAAGCGACGGGAGCTATATGTGGGAATGTCCCGATGCGTTCAGGCTCGGCGGGCACAGATACCTGAGCGTTTCCCCGCAGGGCGTCCCGCCCGAGGAGTATATGTACCGGAACGTTTACAGCTCCGGGTACTTCACGATCGACGGGGGCGACCCGGAGAACTACCGCGAATGGGACTGCGGCTTCGACTTCTACGCGCCGCAGACCTTCGACGCCCCCGACGGGAGAAAGATACTGATAGGCTGGGAGGGCATCGGCGATATCCCGTACTTTAACCCGACGACTGCGCTCGGCTGGCAGCACTGTCTTACGCTCCCGCGTGAACTCACGGCGCGGGACGACGGGGTGATACTCCAGCAGCCGGTGCGCGAACTGATGAAGCTGAGCAGGGGAGAAAAAGCCCTGACAAGCGGCATGACCGCGGAGCTTCCGTTCCTGCTCGAAGGAAAGACCGCTGGAGACTTCACGGTGGAGCTCGGCGGCGTGTTCAGACTAAAATACGCGGACGGGGTGGCAAGGCTCACATTCATTTCCGACAGCGCGGGCTGCGGGAGAACAGAGCGTCCGGCGAAGCTCCCGGCCTGTAAGGATATCCGCATTTTCGCGGACACTTCCTCCGCGGAGATATACCTGAACGGCGGCGAGACGGTGATGTCAACAAGAATGTACCCCGGAGACACCGTAGTAACGCTGGCCGCGGACGGGATAGACGGAATTATTTACGAGCTTGACGGGATCGAGGTGACTTCCGATGAATAATGTACTTGCGGCGATAGGTGAGGCACTTATCGACTTCATACCGGACAAA
>JAFZOA010000196.1 GCA_017550775.1 Ruminiclostridium sp.
GCAATCCGACATATGCTTATCGCCTGTATCGGCGGTGCTTACGATCTCTCCGGGGTCAATGCCGCCGAAAAGCTCCGATGTTATTTTACAGCGAAGCTTTTCATAGCGGTTATTCAGGATTTCGTTTTCTTTAGTGTACATCTTATCGCAAGGCTCAGTCGTCTTTAATTGCAATAGTTACACCTGCGCTTACAACCGGCAGCGCCAGAATGCCGATACCGACCCATACCGTTGCGGCGAGACAGCTTGTACCACCCGCAGCTTTGCCGAGTTCGTCTGCGGAAAGCTCCGAATCCTGTGCGTTTATTATCTCGTCAAGCTCTTCCTTTGTCAGCTCATATCCGAAGCCCGCAGCTGCGGGGATGATCGCCTCGTAGCAGTTATTCGCCCCGTTCTCACGCTTTGCCGTGAGCACTTCGGAAAAATCCTTTGCGAATGCCTCATCTGATCTGAGTCTTTCAAATAATTCCTTTGATGTTTTCATGAGAACCGCTCCTTTATTTTATACCTTGTTCAATCATCCTCTGCTCTTTCCGCGGGGTTATCATCAAGTACTTTTATCGAGACCGAAAGTATAAGCCCGCCAACCGAAATAGTGGCAACCGCCAACCAGCAAGAGGTACCGCCCGCGACCTTTCCGAGTTCCTCGGGTGAAAGCTCCGATTCCTGAGTATTTATGACCTCGTCAAGCTCTTCCTTGCTTAATTCGTAGCCGCGCTCCGCCGCAGCGGGAATAAATGTTTCATAAACGCTCTTTGCACCCGCTTCACGCTTTGCCGTGAGCGCTTCCGAAAACTCCTTTGCGAACGCCTCGTCCGTTTTCAGCCGTTCAAATAATTCCTTTGCCGATTTCATGATATGTACCTTCCTTAAGTATTCCTTTCAACCACTTCTTTTACAATTGCCGCGACACCTGTCCCGAAAAGCACGGCGGCAACTGCGCCTGCTATCGCGAATGTTCCTCCGGCAGCATTTCCGAGCTCGTCTGCGGAAAGCTCCTCGTCGGCAGATGCCCGGATCTCATCGATATCCTTGTTTGTGATCTCATATCCGAACCCTGCCGCTACCGGGATAACGCTTTCGTAAACGTCATTTGTCCCCGATTCCTGCTTTGCTTTTAAGGCTTCCGTGTACTCCTTGGCGAAAGCCTCATCGTTCTGTAATCTTTCGATCAATTCCTTTGCCGTTTTCATGATCATTCTCCTTCACAAACAGTTATCCGTCAGTCTGACAGCGTTTCAACTACCGTACCGACTGTAATGGAAACGGCTGCACCGAGCAGAACCATGCCGCCGTATGCGATCACGCATGATGTACCGCCGGCAGCCTTACCGAGTTCTTCGGGAGAAAGCTCGGCTTCCTGAGCATTCAGAACCTCGTCAAGCTCTTCCTTGCTTAATTCATAGCCGCGCTCCGTCGCAGCGGGAATAAATGTTTCATAAACGCTCTTTGCACCCGCTTCACGCTTTGCCGTGAGCGCTTCCGAAAACTCCTTTGCGAACGCCTCGTCCGTTTTCAGCCTTTCAAATAATTCCTTTGCTGTTTTCATGGTGCTTGTTCCTCCTGTACATCAGTCAAAGATTTTTGCCGTTGCTTCAATTACCTTTGAAACAAACGGGATAAACGATAAGGAAAATCCTCCTGCGACCTTTTCAAGCTCCTCCGCGGAAAGCTCCGAATCCGTCGCTGCCGCGATATCGTCAATGTCATCTTTGGTGAGCTCATATCCGAATTTTGCGGCAGTCTCTGTGAGCATCTCATAGCTGACCGGAGCGCCGGAGCTTTTCGCGATCACTTCTTCTCCGAACTCCTTCGAGAATCCTTCGTCGGTTTTCAGCTTTTCGATCAGTTCCTTAGCTGTTTTCATGATACGTTCCTCCATTTCTAATGGTGATTTTTTTCTTTCGTCAGATAGTTATTTTTCGTTTTCGGAATTGCCCGAAACTTTACATATTGCATATTCTGCCTTCGTTGTCTTTTTCCTGCCCGACATGACCATCCTTAGCGCTGCGTATCGCATATAAGCCGCATATTACACCGACACCTAAACATGACAGGATCACCTCCTCACCTGTCGTTTTGTTGCAGGTGCCGCCAGCCGCGTTTTCAAGCTCGGAGGGGTCAAGTTCTGCGTCCTTCTTCTGCTTTTCTTCAAGGAAAGCCTTGATCTCGTCCATTGTCGTTTCCACGCCGTTTGCCTTTGCGAAATCGACAACTGTATTGTTCTTTGCTGCTTCGGCGAACTGCTTTTTGAGCTCGTCGCTCTTGATTATTTCGTTGTAGAGTTCCTGTAATGTTTTCATGGTTATATTGTCCCTTTCTTATTTATTTTTAGTCGTTGCACAATCTGCCTTCGCTGTCTTTTTCCTGTCCGACATGACCTGTGGCTGCGCTGTAGATAGCGAAGACTCCACAAATGATGCCGGCTGTGCAAATTGAACCAGCTGTTTCCCAAGCGCAGTTTTCGTTGCAGGTGCCGCCCGCCGCGTTTTCAAGCTCGGCGGGGTCAAGCTCTGCGTCCGCTTTCTGCTTTCCTTCAAGGAACGCCTTGATCTCGTCCATTGTCGTTTCCACGCCGTTAGCCTTTGCGAAGTCAACTACCGTGTTGTTCTTCGCGGCTTCGGTGAACTGTTTTTTGAGTTCGTCGCTCCCTACAATCTCGCTGTAAAGCTCCTGCAATGTTTTCACGATGTTATGACCTCCTTTAAACCAGTCTGTTACTTTTTACCCTCTGCACAATCTGCCGTCCTTAGGACCGTCCCCGTCCTGTCCGACGCCTTTTCCGAATGCGCTGACGATAGCGGTGACCCCACACCCGACACCAAATGTGAAAACGGAAAGACCTGTTTCCTGACCGGTTCTTTCGGTGCAGGCTCCGCCCGCGGCGTTTTCAAGCTCGGCGGGGTCAAGCTCTGCGTCAGCTTTCTGCTTTTCTGCAAGGAAAACATTGATCTCGTCCATTGTCGTTTCCACGCCGTTAGTCTTTGCGAAGTCAACTACCGTGTTGTTCTTCGCAGCCTCGATGAACTGCTTTTTGAGCTCATCGCTCTTGATAATTTCGCTGTAAAGCTCCTGTAATGTCTTCATGGTGTTTTTCCTCCTATAACGGTAAGATTTTTACATCTCACTGCATAATCTGCCCTCTGTGTCGTTTTCCTGACCTACATGACCTGCGATAGCGCTGTATACTGCAACACCCGCACAAAAAATACCTAACCCTACCAGGGATATACCGCATTCATCGTCTGTTTTTTTATTGCAGGTACCGCCCGCAGCGTTTTCAAGCTCGGCGGGGTCAAGCTCTGCGTCCTTCTTCTGTTTCTCTTCAAGGAAAGCCTTGATCTCGTCGAGTGTGGTCTCCACGCCGTTTGCCTTTGCGAAGTCAACGACTGCGTTGTTCTTCGCGGCTTCGGCGAACTGCTTTTTGAGCGCATCGCTCCCCACGATCTCGTTGTAAAGTTCCTGTAATGTTTTCATTGGTTATACTCCTGTTATATTTTATTTGAATCGTGAAGTTTTTGAATCCTGTTGCCATCATCACCCGGTGCAGGCGCTATAGTCGGTCGGGACGGGTCATGCTCTATGCTGCACAGACGACCTTCTCCGTCAGTCTCCTGTCCGACCTTCATGCCCGGTATTACCGCACTTGCTATTGCGTTGCCCGCACAGCTTACACCGACAGTAAATATTGACATCGTAATTTCAAGACCTGTTTCTTTGTTGCAGGTTCCGCCCGCTGCGTTCTCAAGCTCCTCGGGAGAAAGTT
This sequence comes from Ruminiclostridium sp., assembly GCA_017550775.1. Next base: position 3,767 of record JAFZOA010000196.1, read on the forward strand.
CCTTTTCATCTTTCTGCTTTTCTTCAAGGAAAGCCTGGATCTCGTCCATTGTCGTTTCCACGCCGTTAGACTTTGCGAAGTCAACTACCGTGTTGTTCTTCGCAGCCTCGGTGAACTGCTTTTTGAGCTCATCGCTCTTGGTGATCTCGCTGTAAAGCTCCTGTAATGTTTTCATATTTGCGCCTTCCTGTTATATTTTATTTGAATCGTGGAGATTTTGGTTTTTTGGGCCATCATCGCCCGGTGCTGGTGCTATAGTCGGGAGAGAAGTGTCATGCTCTACACTGCACAGACGACTTTCTCCGGTAACCTCCTGACCGACCTTCATGCCCGGTATTACAGCACTTGCTATTGCAGCGCATGCACAGCCTACACCGAGAGTGATTACTGACGCCCCTACTTCCCAACGAGTCGTTTGGGAGCAGGTACCTCCCGCTGCGTTTTCGAGCTCGGCAGGGTCAAGCTCAGCTTCCTTCTTCTGCTTTTCTGCAAGGAAAGCATTGATCTCGTCCATTGTCGTTTCCACGCCGTTAGCCTTTGCGAAGTCAACTACCGTGTTGTTCTTTGCGGCTTCGGCGAACTGCTTTTTGAGCTCGTCGTTCTTAATAATTTCGTTGTAAAGTTCCTGTAATGTTTTCATGTTGTATTCCTTCTGTAATAATAATTGTTAAATTTCGTTACAGCACGGTATTTTCCTTATTGGTCATCGATTCGATCAACGCCGTGTGTGACTGTGCTTGTGTTCACTATTTGATGCAGCCGATAGGTCCGAGATTTATCAGGGTGTGCTTGCGTTCATTGCTATCGCCGCAGCCGCCGCCCGCGGCGTTTTCAAGCTCGGCGGGGTCAAGCTCTGCGTCCTTCTTCTGCTTCTCTTCAAGGAAAGCCTTGATCTCGTCGAGTGTGGTCTCCACGCCGTTTGCCTTTGCGAAGTCAACTATTGTGTCGTTCTTCGCGGCTTCGGTGAACTGCTTTTTGAGCTCGTCGCTCTTGATTATTTCGTTGTAAAGTTCCTGTAATGTTTTCATTTGTTATTCTCCTTATGTTTTTTATAGGTTCCCGTTTTTGATTTCCTGGGCTGTTATCGTACACGCCGATGACGCTAACATAATCACAAGTGTCCCGACCATCCAGAGTGAGCCGCCTGCAACCTTGCCGAGTTCTTCCGGCGAAAGCTCTTCGCTGTTTACAGTAATGGCTTCGTCAAGCTCTTCCTTGCTTAATTCGTAGTCACGTTCTGCTGCTACAGGAATAAACATTTCATAAATGCTCTCTGCACCCGCTTCGCGCTTTACTTTAATAGCCTCGTCAAACTCTTTTGCGAACGCCTCATCTGTCCTAAGTCTTTCAAATAATTCCTTTGCAGTTTTCATGGTGTTTGTTCCTCCTGTAAAAAAATAATAATTTATAAAATTCCGTGACAGCACGGTAATTTCCGTTTTATTTTGTCGGGCATAAAGCCTCTATCGCTTCCGTGAGCAGCACATAGCTGTCAAGCTTCCGCTCACGGAACACTCTGAATTCATCCCAGAGCATCGGGTCGTCGGCATCATGCCTTTTAAATGCCTTCCGCGTCATTATTACCCGCCCGAGAAATGCGTTCTGCTGAAAGAAGGTCACTCCGGAGGAGGGGTCTCTGTACAGAGCGACAGCACGTTCGGCGATATCGTCCGGGTCTTGTTCCGATCCCTTGTATGTACTGCACCCGCCGTTGACTGTCACCGCGCCGGTGAAGCTCATA
>JAFZOA010000197.1 GCA_017550775.1 Ruminiclostridium sp.
CGGGCTTATCCGGAGCCATTTTTGCGTAGTGGTTGTAGGGCGGGAGGGTATAGTCACAGGGGCCGTCGATAGCGCGCGCCTTCATGCCGCAGATATTGTAGAACACGCCCTTCTTGCCGAAAAGCTTGCCTATCGCAGCGCAGAACGCCGCAAACAGCACCTTCGGAACGCCGACCTCACGGATACAGAGTTCCATTGTCTCCGGCATACCGAGTCCGATGCCGTAGTTCGTCTTTACGACGAAGTGGCTGAGAAGCTTTGCGAGGGGTGAGACCTTTATCTCCTCCAGCGGGAAAGCACGTCCCTGTGTGATCGCGATGATCTTCTCGGAGATGATGACCGTATCACCCTTTTTGAGGTACGGGCAGACGTATTTATCGAGCACGTCGGTCATGACATCTTCACGCATGATGACGTGTGTTTTTATGGGGTAGCGCGCGTAGGTGCCGAAATCTGTGTCAATGGTGAGGTTCTTACCCTCGTTGGCGACAAACGGCATTTCCATTCTTATCAGTCCTTTTCTGTTATTGAATACCGTATATTATACCACATCGGAAACGATAAGTCAACCTTTTATCCGTCTTAGCCTGCTCCTACTGCATTTATCTGCATTTTGCACAAAAAACGTTTTGGTTTTATGTGTATTTCCAACTGCGCCGACTGCGCGATCCTTTCCGCGATTGCCTTTTACTCGAATGTAGCAAGCCGTCTATGCCCCCGCCGACTGCGTGACCCCTTCCGCAGTTGCCTTTTACTCGAATGTAGCAAGCCGTCTATACCTCCGCCGGAGGCGGAGGCATAGACATTCCTTTCACACGATCCGGGTTTACTCTCGTGTATGAAAGTGCGCAGGATTTGTTAAATTATCCACAAACTGCGGTATGCTGTGCATTTTGCGGTATTCGTCTTTTTTGCAATTTCTGTTTTTTGTACAAAAAGCCTATGTTAAAAAGCCGCGAAATGTGGTATAATATATAAAGTACGATTGTGTCCTAAAAGCAGCCCGGAGCAAACCGAATCCCGTGTGCTGTGAACTGTCATATCCCGCCAAAGGGACGTTAAGGAGGTCTTAAAGATGAATGCGGCAAATTTCTCGGTCAATGATTATGTGGTGTATAAAGGGGTAGGCGTCTGCCGCATTGAAGCGGTAGAGAACAAGACCTTCGACGACGTGAACTATGAGGACTACTTCAAGCTGGTGCCGCTCGACTCGGTATCATCGTCGTACTTTATCCCCGTAAACGCGGCAAAGCTGCGGCTTCGCAGACCCATGACCGAGGATGAGGTGAATACGGCTATCGATAATTCCGCGGGCGGAGAAATAAACCTCTGCCCCAATACAAGAGAGCGCAGGAACGCAATAGAGCTGATACTCAAGGAGGGTGACTGCACACGCATAATCTCCCTCATCAAGACGATCTATTTGTTCACGCAGGACTGCCGCAGCAGCGGAAGAAAGGTGCTCGTCTCGGACGAGAACGCCCTGCGCATGGCGGAAAACATGATCTACCCCGAGTTCTCCTTCGTGCTCGGCATCGACCAGAATGAGGTCGCGGGCTACATCGGGCGCAGACTCGAAAACGCGGGAGTTTAAGGTAAGATCACCGGCGCGAACGTGCAGCAGCTCCGATAAAACAAGACATTCCGCATCTTCTACCCTGCCGCAGACAAGGAATAAGAAAGGCTGATGATCCACGTCCGACTTGTGAAAACGCACAAGCCGGACGTTTTATTCTTGACTTTTTTGTAAAAATGGTGTATAGTATATAGTATAAGAGCGGCAAAAACATAAAAAGCCGCCGGATATACCGGAGTCAGTTTATGAATATAATCATTGTCGGATGCGGGAAGGTCGGTCAGACCCTCGCGGAACAACTGAATGAAGAAGGAAACGATATTACCGTCATAGATCTGCTTCCCGCGAAGGTCAACGAGACAGCCGCGCGCTATGACGTACTCGGAGTCATCGGAAACGGTGCGACTCATATGACGCAGCAGGAGGCCGGCATACGAAACGCCGATCTGCTTATCGCGGTGACCGGCTCGGACGAGCTGAACCTGCTGTGCTGCCTTATCGCGAAGAAAGCCGGTAACTGTCACACTATCGCCCGCGTAAGAAGCCCCCAGTACAGCAGCGAAGCCCCCTATCTCAAGGAAGAACTCGGGCTTGCCATGGTCATCAATCCCGAGCAGGCCGCAGCCGCGGAGATAGCCAGAATACTGCGCTTCCCGTCCGCGATCAAGATAGATACCTTCGCCAAGGGCAGAGTGGAGCTGCTCAAATTCAAGCTCCCGGAGGGAAGCCCGCTCGAAGGACTCACCGTCAGGGATATGTCGTCCAAGCTCCATACCGACGTGCTGGTCTGCACCGTCGAGCGCGGCGAGCGTGCCTACATAGCCAAGGGCGACTTCCGCTTCACGGAAAAGGACGTTATCTCCATAATCGCTTCCCCGAAGAACGCCAACCACTTCTTCAAGCAGATAAAGTACAAGACCACCCCCGTAAAGGATGTAATGATCGTCGGCGGCGGCAATATCACCCATTACCTGTGCGAGCTGCTGAATCGCTCCGGCATTGAGGTCAAGGTCATCGAGAAGGACAAGGACCGCTGCGAGGAGCTTGCGGAAGAGCTGGAGTACGTCAAGGTCATCAACGGTGACGCGGTGGATCAGGACGTGCTGCTCGAAGAGGGCATCGCGAACGCGGACGGCTTTGTGGCGCTCACCAACCTCGACGAGGAGAACATACTGCTGTCGCTCTTCGCCAAGACAGTGAACAGAGGCAAGCACGTCACCAAGGTCAACCGTATCGACTTCGACGACGTTATCCGCCACCTGGAGCTCGACACCGTTATCTACCCCAAGAACATCACCGCGGAGAGCATCATCCGCTATGTCCGCGCTATGAAGAACACCATAGGAAGCAACGTCGAGACGCTTTACAGCATTATCAAGGGCAAGATCGACGCGGCAGAGTTCATCATCAAGGAAAACTCGCCCGTCGTGGGGATCCCGCTCATGGAAATGACGCTCAAGCGCAGCATACTTGTAGCGTCAATAATGCGCGACCGCAAGGTCATTATCCCGCGAGGCAATGACACTATCGAGGTCGGCGACTCGGTCATAATCGTTTCCGACTTCCCGCTGCACGACATCGCGGAAATACTTGAAAACTAAACGGAGCTGACGGATATATGAATTATCGTATGATAGCGAATATCCTCGGCTGGCTGATGATATTCGAGAGCATATTCCTCGCCGTACCGATGATAACTGCGGTAGTCTACTGGGAGAGCACCTTCTGGGTATTTCTCGGGACTGCGGCGTTCTGTCTCGCGGCGGGACTTGTCATAACGCGCTTCAAGCCCGGAAACACCACGCTGTACGCGCGCGAGGGCTTTGTGATAGTATCGCTGAGCTGGATCGTGCTGTCGCTGTTCGGCGCGGTGCCGTTCGTTCTGAGCGGAGCAATACCGTCCTTCATAGACGCGCTGTTCGAAGCGGTTTCCGGCTTCTCGACAACGGGAGCCACGGTAATAAACGACGTTGAGAGCATGCCGCGCTCGATACTAATGTGGAGAAGCTTCACCCACTGGATCGGCGGCATGGGCGTGCTCGTATTCATAATGGCATTCCTGCCGCTGTCCGGCGGTCAGAATATGCACATAATGAAAGCGGAGTCTCCGGGACCCTCGGTAGGCAAGCTCGTCCCCCACGTCAAGACCACGGCGCTGCTGCTGTACTCTATCTACTTCGTGCTTACGCTCGCAATGTTCATAGCGCTGATAATCGGCGGCATGGACGTTTTTGAGGCGCTCAACACCGCGTTCGCCACCGGCGGCACCGGCGGCATGGGCGTGCGCAATTCCAGCATGGGAGAATACGCGCCGCATATCCAGATCATTGTGACGGTGTTCATGGCGATGTTCGCGATAAACTTCAACTCCTACTTCTTCATTGTCCACGCGAAGTTCAGAGAAGCTTTCACCACCGAAGTGATAACATTCCTCGCGATCGCCGGCATCTCCGCCACGGTCATAGCCTTCAACATCAACGGCATCTACAACAACATGGGTGATTCTGTGCGGCACTCTGCCTTCACGGTAGCGTCGATCATGTCCACCACCGGCTTTACCACAGAGGACTTTAACCTCTGGCCGGAGCTTTCCCGCTCGCTTATAGTAATGCTGATGTTCATAGGCGGCTGTGCGGGAAGCACCAGCGGCGGTATCAAGCTTTCACGAATACTGATACTGTTCAAGGGCATGAAGAAGGAGCTGGAGCTTCTTATCCACCCCAAGCAGGTCAAGAAGATCAAGATCGACGGTCACCCGATAGAGCATGAGGTGGTGCGCTCGGTCAACGTATATATGGTGGGGTATGTGCTTGTTTTCGCGGTATCCATGGTGATACTGTCGTTTGACGAAATGGACCTGATAACCAACTTCACCGCGGTCGCCTCCGCCATAAACAACGTAGGACCCGGTCTGGAGCTTGCGGGACCCGCGTCCAACTTCTCGATATTCTCCGAGCCGGTGAAGCTCGTACTGATATTCGATATGCTCGCGGGACGACTGGAGCTGTTCCCGATACTGCTGCTGTTCTCGCCGACGACATGGAAGAAGTGAGGTGTCCGGACTGTGATACGCGAAATAACCGAAAACGACTTCGACGGACTTATGAAGCTGTATATGCAGCTTCACGGGAACCCCTTCCCCGAAAAGACCGCCGATGTCATGGGCAAATGGAAGCGGGTGCTTGACGACCCCGACCACCACATAATAGTCGCCGAGGAGGACGGGAAGATAGTGTCCTCCTGCGTCTGCGTCATAATCACCAACCTTACCCACGGACAGCAGCCCTATGCTTTCGTCGAGAACGTCGTAACGGACGAAGCGTACAGAAAGCACGGACTCGCAACGGCATGTCTTGATTTCGCGGCGGACATCGCAAAAAGGGAGAACTGCTACAAGCTCATGCTCATGACCGGCTCGAAGGAAGAGAGCACGCTTCGGTTCTACGAGCGCGCGGGGTATAACAGAAACGACAAAACAGCGTTCATACGCTGGCTGTGATTTGGTCGTTTTTCCGGCGCTTTTTTCTTGAAAACCCCTTGAAAATCTTAACCGGATATGGTATAATATACCCGGTTTGAAAACGTTTACACAACAATACCGACAACGAAAGGAAAAACACTATGAAATTCTCCGACGGCTTCTGGCTCAACAAACCCGGCTACAACGTAAGCTTCGCAACACAGAACTATGAGATCACAGCGGACGACACCTCCGTAACGGTGTTCGCCACCGCGAACTGGATCGGCAACAGAGGTATGACTCTCGGCGGCCCCTGCCTTGAGATCACCTTCACCTCCACACTGAAAAACTCCATCAAGGTCACCGTTGACCACTACAAGGGACAGCTACGCCGCGGTCCCGCGTTCGAGCTTAACGAAGACCCGGATTTCAGACCCGTTGTCAACAAGCTCGACAACGGCGGCTATGAGCTCATCTCCGGCGATACCAAGGTCGTTATCGGCGGTATCAAGGGTGCGTGGGATATCAAGTACTATTACCGTGACAGACTGCTTACCAAGCAGGGCTGGCGCACCACAAGCTACATCGAGGAGAATTATCAGCGTACCTCCAACCGTATGCTCGCAAAGCAGGGTGAGAATTTCTACGCGGACAGCGAGACCGCCGACTGCGCGTTCATGCGTGATATGTTCAACATCGCGGTAGGCGAGAACATCTACGGCTTCGGCGAGAAGTTCACCACCTTCGTGAAGAACGGTCAGACCGTCGAGGTCTGGAACAACGACGGCGGCACCTGCACCGAGCAGTCCTACAAGTCCGTTCCGTTCTATGTGTCGTCCCAGGGCTACGGCTGCTTCGTCAACCACCCCGAAAAGGTGATGTTCGAGGTAGCGAGCGAGACCGTATCAAAGGTAGCCTTCACCGTTCAGGGTCAGCACCTCGAATATTTCGTGTTCGGCGGCGAGACCATAGCGGACGTTATCTCCGTCTATACCGACCTTACCGGCAAGCCCGCTCTCCCGCCCGCATTCACGTTCGGTCTGTGGCTCACCACCTCCTTCACCACCGACTACGACGAGAAGACTGTTTCGTTCTTCATCGACGAAATGGAGCGCCGTGACATACCTCTCGAAGTTTTCCACTTCGACTGCTTCTGGATGAAGGAATACAGCTGGTGCGACTTCACATGGGACAAGGCTATGTTCGCAGATCCCGCGGCTATGCTCAAACGCCTCAAAGCGAAGAACATCGAGATCTGCGTGTGGATAAACCCATATATCTCCCAGCGCTCCTCCATGTTCGACGAGGGTATGGAGAACGGCTACTTCATCAAGAAGAAGGACGGCTCGGTATTCCAGGCGGATATGTGGCAGCCCGGCATGGCTATCGTGGACTTCACCAATCCCGACGCCTGCAAGTGGTACGGCGACAAGCTCAGAGCTCTCTGCGAAATGGGCGTTGACGCATTCAAGACCGACTTCGGCGAGCGCATACCCACCGACGTTATCTACTACGACGGCTCCGACCCGTACAAGATGCACAACTACTACACGTTCCTCTACAACAAGACCGTGTTCAACGTATTGAAGGATTACTACGGAGAGAACAAGGCGTGTCTGTTCGCGCGCTCGGCGACCGCTGGCGGTCAGCAGTTCCCCGTTCACTGGGGCGGCGACTGCTTCTCCAACTATGAGAGTATGTGGGAGACCATACGCGGCGGACTCTCGCTCTGTATGTCCGGCTTCGGCTTCTTCAGCCACGACATCTCCGGCTTCGAGGCGACCGGCACACCCGACCTCTACAAGCGCTGGTCGGCGTTCGGTCTCATGTCCACACATTCGAGACTGCACGGAAACAGCTCCTACCGCGTTCCGTGGAACTTCGACGAGGAAAGCTGCGACGTGGTCCGCCACTTCACCAAGCTTAAGGGCAGACTTATGCCGTACCTGTTCGCAAACGCTATCGCAACACACGAGACCGGTATCCCGATGATGCGCGCAATGGCGGTTGACTACACCCGCGACCCGGCTGTGCTCTCGCTTGACAGACAGTATATGCTCGGCGACACGCTTCTCGTCGCTCCCGTGTTCAACGAGGAGGGCACCGCTCAGTTCTATCTCCCCGATACCGGCGTATGGACGGATATCCAGACCGGCGAACAGCTTGACGGCGGCAAGTGGTACGAGAAGAAGTACGACTACTTCGGAATGCCGCTCTACGCAAAGCCCAACTCGATCATAGCGTACGGCGACTTCAAGCGCAACTTCACCTACGACTACGCAGACGGCGCAAAGCTCGTGATCTACGGGCTCGAAGACGGCAAGACCGCCGAGACCTGCATCTTCGACAGCGAGGCGAAGCTTGTTCTGAAAGCTACCGCGACACGCAGCGGTAACACTATTACCGTGACCGCGGAAGGAAAAGCGGACAATATTTCGTTTGAGAGTGCGCAAAAGCTTGACATAGTGCGTTCATAAGAGTATAATTAGTGTGTGGTCATCCTGTCCGACGGGATGACCGCACATAATTTTTATTTATGGGGGTATTACAAATGAAAAAGTTTATTGCAGAATTTATCGGCACCTGTGTACTTGTTACACTCGGCTGCGGCACAGCGATGCTTGTAGGCTGCGATGCCGCGAACGGCGGCGGCTATATCCTGACCGCGCTCGCGTTTGGTCTTGTCATCGTCGGCATGGCGTACTGCGTCGGAAACATTTCCGGCTGTCACATCAACCCCGCCGTATCGCTCGCGGTACTTAGACGCGGCGGAATGGACATCAAGGAATTCTTCACATACATTATCGCTCAGTGCCTCGGCGCATTTGCC
>JAFZOA010000198.1 GCA_017550775.1 Ruminiclostridium sp.
AACGAAGGGAGCGTGCTGTGCTGTCGTAGCCTTGTGGTAAGCGCCGCCCTCGCTGTCCTGCATTTTCAGCAGCCATTCGAGTTCATACCTTACCTCCGACAGAATATCGGGACAGCCGGACTCCGGAATGTTAAGCTTCTGCTTCCCGAACGCTTCGGGGAACAGTCTGAACGCGTACAGAAGGTGCGCCGCCGCACAGACACCCGCCGTAACGTATCTACCGTAGTCTCCCGCGTCGTGCCAGCCGCCGGTCACATCGAGGAGCACGTCCCGGTTCTCCCGGAGCCTTGCCGGTGCGGTGTGACACTTTCCGTGTTGCCACACCCCCGCGTGACGCTTGTCAAGTCCGCAGCCGCAGCGCAGATAATAGAACGCCTTCGAGGTCTTGTCAAAAACATCGTCATATACATCTTTCCCGATGCGGAACATCGCGGAGGTCTTTCCGCCGGCTCTCACATAATAACGTCCCGGTTCGTAGATCCCCGTGAAGTCGGCGAGCCATACATTGTCTCCCGATTCTTCGTCATATCCCACGGAGACAGGAGTGCCGGAAAAGCGCACGTTGCCGTCCGTATCGACCACGTCAAAGCTCTCACATTCAAACGGCATTATCGCTTTTTTGCTGCTGTCCGGGAAATAGCCAGACTGATCTACAAAGATACCGAACGGTGTGATACGCGGTGAAGCGGGAGTTGTATCAAAGTATTTTCTGTTCGTAGTATCCACCTGCTTTCTCATTTCCTGTTGTTATTATAACATTTATCGGAGAGCAGCTTCTATCAATTATATTGCATTTTTGTCAAAAATATGGTATTGATAAAACTGTTGCAAAGCGGGCAAGCAAGAACAAAAGTAACAGCTCTGTTTCAGATCCGCGCACGAAGTGAGCACCACAACTATTAATTATTACTCCGGCAATAAAATATTGGTAGTTTTGTTCTTTTTCCCCGCCTTCGGCGGGGAGAAAGAACGGTTATTTGAAATACCGGTTTTAACAATATTTAGTTACCAAAGTAATAATTATTAATTATTCTACAAAAAAAACGTGGCTTGGCAGATAAGTCAGCCCACGTTGTTACATACGCTGAATACTATGAAGTAAATACAGATTTCCGCGATGAGATTATTTAAACAGCGGAAGCAGCTTCTGTGTCTGAACGTCTACGAGTCCGTGTGTTGTCATTTTGATATGTGGGATAACGGTCAGAGAAACGAACGTCATATTCATGAATGGGGAGATGTTTTCCGGCACGCCGAGACTCCGGACTGCTTCATTGAGCGCACGGTTCAGTTCCGCAGAATGAACAGAACGGCGAGGATATACATTATCGGATTTATCTTCTTCGCGTTGCCGCAGACGAAGTTGATAACAACATAGGAGATTATGCCTATCGCAATACCCTCGGAAATGCTGTAGAACAGCGGTATACCGAGTATGCAGAGATATACGGGGATAGTTTCCGCGAACGTGTCCTCGGTAAGCTTGATCTTTGTGATAGTCGTGAACATAAGGAAGCCTACAAAGATCAGCGCGGGAGCCGTTGCGAATGAGGGTATCGCGGTGAATATAGGTGCGAGAAGAGTCGAAACGAGGAACAGTATTCCCGTTACTACCGCGGTAAGGCCTGTCCTTCCGCCTGCGCCAACACCTGCGGCGGATTCAACGTATGTGGTCGTAGTGGATGTTCCGAGCACAGCTCCGGCAGCGGTTGCAATTGAGTCGGAAAGGAGCGCGGGACGTATCCCGGGAAGCTTTCCGTTCTCGTCGAGCATATCCGCCTTTGTTGCCACGCCTATGAGAGTGCCGAGCGTATCGAAGATATCAACGAACAGGAACGAGAATATAACGATGATGAAGTTGAAGATACCGACGCTGTCGAAATTAACATTGAAGCGCTGTCTGCCATGTATAACCGTAGCCCAGCACAACGGTGTAAGCCATGAACGCGTTTATTCCCATGCCCGCGGAAAGCGCGAACGGGAGATTTGCCATAAGTCCCATGCAGACGGAACCTATGAACGAGGCAATACAGGTCGCGAGCATGACCGCGGTGGAGTCCATTCCCGCAGCAGAAAGAATGCTCGGGTTCACGGCAAGAATGTAAGCCATTGTCATGAACGTAGTGACCCCGGCAGCGATCTCGGTCTTGACACTTGTTTTGTTCTGTTTAAGTTTAAAGGCTATACCGCACAAAGATTGTGCTTGTATTGTGCAGTCGAATTTTTCGTCAGATTGGCTAAAAGACACGCAGGCTTGCTGGCGCAAGTCAAGTGGATTTTAGGCAATATGACGGAAAAGGCGCAAGCAAGACAAGTGCAAAGGCGCCAGCCGTGCTTTGTGCGGTATTGCCTAAATACTTTTTCGATCATTGTTTTTCTGTGCCTTTCGGCACACCCTCCTTCTTGTTTTTGATAACATCCGAGTGAAAATATGACCTTTTATATCACATTTCACGCCAATACACAATACTTCACGACATAAAATTTAAGTAACCTCAGAAAACCCGTCTGACTTCTTCGGAGATCGGCAGACAGAACATATCTTGCGTTTACGGACAAAGAGAGACAAAAAAATCAAGGCTTGCACTTGATTTTTCAGACAGATAGTGCTATAATGATAGAAAAGTGCTGAATTGTAAGTCTTTTTCATCAATTGTCACGAAAAACAGCTTACCGAAGATGCATTTATGTGATATACCCACAACTCACACAACTGCGTCTTGTTTATCGCACCGATCTAACAGGTAATAAAGCTTGTCATGTCGTATGACCGGCGAAAACAGGCTTTTACATCTTAAGAAAAGGAAGGTAACTATATGAAACGAACAAAACTCAGATTTTCAGGCATTTTCCTGTCGCTGTGCATGATCATTTCGTGCATGACCGGACTATCGTTCACGGCAGCGGCTGCTGATGATCCTGCGATCATCGTTTCTCTCGGAGACTCCTATTCTTCCGGCGAGGGAATAGAACCGTTCTTCGGACAGGACAAAGAGCTGGCGGACAAGGTCAAGGACGCGGACTGGATCGCACACAGATCACAAAAAGCATGGTCCGGACAGCTCAAAGCCGGCGGCAATACAATGACCCGCGGCACAAACTGGTTCTTCGTGGCGGCTACGGGCGCGAGAACAAAGGATATCACGGGTAAACAGACCATTTCCTACAATAAAGGAACACTGTCAGGCACGACAGAGCTTGCGCCGCAGCTTAACATCTTCAACGGACTTTCTCTCACCGGCAACGATTTTGTCACGATATCTGTCGGCGGTAACGATGTCGGATTTGAGGAGATCATGACCTGCGCGGTGTTTGAAGCCTTAAAAGCAGACGATCCGTCTTACGTTATCGGATTGATAACTCTCCTGCCTGACTCCTACAAAGAAATTGCAAATAAAACAGTCTCCGCCATGATAGCGGAAGTGAAAGCTCTTTTCAACGCGGACGGCGGCACCCGAAGCAAAATAAAAGCCGCATACAAGAGTATCGCGGAGAAGTCAAACAATGCCACGATCATCGTTGTCGGCTATCCGAAGCTTTTAAACGCTGACGGATTCACCATGGATCTGCTCGGGAAACAGTTCCCCTTTTCCAAAGAGCTGTGCAATACCGTAAACACAGAAGGTGTGAGCTGGTTAAACACTGAGATCGCCGGGATAGTAAATGAATGTGCGGGAGAAGGCATGAACATCTGTTTCGTCGATGTACAGGCAGCGTTCGCGGGTCACGAAGCATACACCGATGAAGCATACATAAACCCTCTCATAGCGCTCCCTCAGGCTCAGGAGCTCAATGACAGCCAAATAATAAGCAGCTACTCCATGCACCCGAACGAAGCCGGTGCCACGGTTTATGCGGCTGCGGTTCAGGCAAAGATCGACGAGTGCGAAGGTAATCGCGAAACCTACACTATCACGTTCGACACTGACGGCGGTACAGCTATTGCCCCGATAACAGCAGAAGCAGGCGCGCCTATCGCAAAGCCCGCTGACCCCACCAAGCCCGACAGCATATTCGCGGGTTGGGACAAGGAAATACCCGCTACCATGCCCGCCGAGAACATGACGATCAAGGCGAAGTGGACAAGTGCGGACCCGGATATCCCGTCCTATAATCCTCCGGCAGCTACAACGACGACGACAACGACATCGACTACTACAACTACCTCGGACGTAAGCGCGGAAAAGGCCGAAAGCAAGCCGAAAATGCAGGCTAAGCTCAACGACGATCATACCGTTACGGTAAGCTGGGACAGAATAAGCGGCGCAGCACAGTATATCCTTCTTGTCGAGAAGGACAATGAATTTGTCGAGCTTGCAAAGACAAAGAAGACATCGATCACGATCAAGATGATCGCTCCGAACAACTGTACGCTGAAGTACAAGCTCAAGGTAAAGCGGTACGGCGTAGTAAGCGATGCTCCCGAAGCATACACCACCACTCTCAGCGTGTACTACAAGCCCGCCGTAAAGCTTACTGCTTCCGACGGCAGCATTACAGCGAAGTGGAAGAGCGTTCCGAATGCGACAGGCTACAGAGTATACAAGCTCGTGAACGGCAATTTAAAGCTCGTGACAGAGACCACAAAGAGCTCCGTCAAGATCAACGGAACAAAGTCCGGAAAGACCTACACATACAACGTTGCGGCGTGTGTGAACGGCGAATGGACGACACTCAAAAAGAGCGACAGAGTCAGCATAACGGCAAAGTGAAATAACAGACTAAGCTGTGACAAATCAAAAAAGCAGTATCGTTGAAACCGACGATACTGCTTTTCTTTTATAAGGCTGCTTTAATGCGTCTGTACGCGAATTCGAGCAGCCCGATATTCATTACGGCGAACATCGCGAGATATACCGGCATTATGCCGATACCGACCGCCTGCTGCAGAAAACCGAACACCATTGGCATAAATGTGCTGCCGATGTACGCCGATGCCATTTGCAGACCTATCACCGCCGCGCTGTTCCTTTTGCCGAAGTTCGCGGGTGCCATGTGCTGTATCGCGGGATATACAGGTCCCATGCCGGTTCCGGTTATGACAAAGCCTGTCGCAGCGAATATGTACCCGGGCAGCGGCAGGAATATCAGAAGTATGCCGACTGCTTCGACCGCGATACCGATGCGTATCAGCAGCTTGTCACCGAGCTTGTTCGATACGAACGC
>JAFZOA010000199.1 GCA_017550775.1 Ruminiclostridium sp.
GGCGAGCTTACCTGCACATACCCGGATTACGGCGACGGCTGGAACGTGACCGCAATGCCCGACGGCACGCTGTACGACGCAAACGGAGACGAGTATTACTGCCTCTATTGGGAGGGCGTGAGCCGTGATGTTATGTCGGATGCGGCGGGCTTCTGCGTTGCGGGAGCTGAAACCGCGGCATTCCTCCGTGAAAAGCTGATGTACATAGGTCTGACGGCCCGCGAAGCTAACGAGTTCATCATCTATTGGCTGCCGAAAATGCAGGACAACCCGTATAATGTCATCACCCTGCACACCGCAGATTATGCAGCGAGCGTCCCGCTTGAAGTATCACCGAAGCCCGATACGCAGATACGCGTATTCATGACTTACTACGCGAGCGATACTCCTGTGGATATCCCGGAGCAGGATCTCCCGCACTATGAGAGAACCGGCTTCACGCTTGTTGAATGGGGCGGAAGCGAGAGATAATAAACAGTTAATAAATGCCTCCCTCTCGAAGTTTTCTTTATTGCGCGCGTCCTGCGCGCTTTTGGAAAACTTCTTCGGGACATCCTGTCACGCAAGCATTTATTCTTGACAGGCGCACGGGCTTCGGCTCGTGCGCTTGCCTCTTTTGATGTATAACAAGATGTAACTTTTGGATGTATAATTGTAACCTAATCGTAATAACATCGTAACTGCTTTGTAATTGCATTTTACCCCGAAAAATGGTATAATTATGTAAAATGGGGTGAGGAAGTGAAGATATTAAAACACATAATGTACTGTATTCCAGCTGTTATCGCTGCAGCGGCGCTCGGAATCATGCTCCCCGCGTTCCTGATGATAATACCTTGTGAAGCCGAGTTGCGTATAGATAACTGGTATATAACAGAAAAGATACAGAGCGCAGCCGCCCTTCTCTTCGCCGTTATGCTTTGGTTTACCGAAAGAGCTGTCTGCAAGAAAATGCCCGCGAGGATAACATACAACTTTGCTCTTATCGCGGCGGGAGCTGTTTCTGCGAGACTTCTTGTGCCGCGCTTACACAGCTATTTCGTACTCGGAAAGCTTGAGGGCGAGGGCTTTGCGCTCGGTGTCCTCGGGAAACACGGTGCTACAGGCATGCAAAATGTCCAATATACGGCGAGCGCGTTTATATTTTACTACATAATAATACGGCTCGCGGTCGGTATCATTGTGGCATTTGTCCGCAGCAGAAAGACCGGAAATACGCCGACCGATAACGGAAAGAAGCTCACCGATGCACGAAAGTTTATTATCGGCGCTGCTGTGGGCGTGGGTATCCACACGGCATTCTACGGTTATCTCAATTTCACGTTCATCTTCATAGACGGCTATATGAGCCAATCGTCGCTTCCTTTCCTGACAGGGATAATCGCGATCGTATCAATAATTCTTCTCGAAAGGAAATATCGTCTCGGCAGTGCGGTATATAACTTCGCATTTGTTATTTTTACGGTATGGTTTTACATCATAGGGCTGTTCTTTATCCGTCTCGCGGACGGGCTTTTCAGAGAAGCGATAGGTGCTTACCGAATAAGCGGTCCCGGGATGACCTACGAGGGAATGCTGACTTTAGTCACGCTCGTATTTTCATTCCTGCTTATGTTAGTAAAGCTTATCACGGGGATCCTATTTCATTATTTGGATAAAAGGAAAGCGGTGGGAGGTGA
>JAFZOA010000200.1 GCA_017550775.1 Ruminiclostridium sp.
CATACGTTTCCGCGTAGGAGTTGGCGTAACCCCAGATAGTAACGTTGGTGCCGTAGAAAGCGCCGTCGCTGATGTTTTCAAGCGAGAAGGGGAGGATGACCGCGGAGAGGTTGGTACAGCCGGAGAACGCGCTGTTGCCGATATACTGTACGGAATCGGGAATGTTGATCGAGGTGAGGTGGGTACAGCCCGCGAAAGCATTGTTGCCGATAGTCTGAACGGAACTCGGTATCTCCACGCTGATGAGCGAGCTGCAATTGCTGAACACATAGGAATCTATGGACTGGAGGTTTTTGGAGAGTTTGAGGTTGTTGAGTGCGGTACAGCCTTCAAATGCGGAGGAGCCGATGTTCTTCACGCTGTCCGGTATTTCTACCTTTGTGAGCGCGGTACAGCCGGAGAAAGCGGACTGACCTATGTAAGTCGCTGCTTTTGAGATGTTGAGCGTTGCGAGAGAGGTACAGCCGGAGAATGCGGAATATCCTACCTCTGTGAGCGTGTCGGGCAGCTTCATATCCTTAAGCGAGATACAGCCCGCGAAGGCGAAGCTTCCGAGACTCTGGACCGAGTTGGACATATTTACCTTTTCGAGCGCGGTGCAGTTGCTGAATGCGGAGTCGCCGATAGATCTTACGTTGTTTGGAATGGAAACGCCTTTGATGTTGGCGCGGGAAACGAAGCTGCTGAATGTGTTGGAAGCGATAGCCGTAACGGGATACTTGGCGGAGCTTATGGTGTCGGGTATCTTGATGTCGTAGGATTCAAGATATTTGTCGGCAGGATTGAACTCGCAGATAGTGGCGGTGAACTTGCCGTCCTGGGACACGTCTATGGTGTAACCGAAGCCTGTGTCGCTGTCATAAATGACGTTTGCGCCGACAGCCGAGGAGTGTATCCCGAGGCATGGCAGAATCAGTATTATAAGCGCGGCTGCGGCGAATACCGCAACAGCGCGGAAGGATCTTTTCAGAGTGTTGGTATTCATTATATTTTTCTCCGTTCCGAATGACGGCAAGCGTCCTTGATCTGCGGCTTTGGTGTGCTGGCACAGGAGCCGCGATATTTCATGGCGTTTTACATCACATTATATTATACTACAAATCATATTGTTTGTCAACATCTTGTATGAACATTTAGGAAAAAACATGAACAGCCGCGAATTGGAGCGGACGGACAGTTTACGGCTTATCAATATGTAGGGAACCTCTAAAAATCCATTCGAGATAAAAAGAGCTGCTTGCGCCAATAGCGGCATCAAGTCTCCTCACCTTGCGCCGGCAAGCTTTCAGAGCCTTTCCTTGCTTCCGGCGCAATTATCTCATTTTATCTTTTCAAAGCGGTTTTCAGAGGTACCCTGTAGTTTCCTGACGTTTCGTAATGTTGCTGAAAAATGTCGTCGGTGCCGGTCGGAAAATTGGAAGATGATCCGAAAATCGTCGGCGGTCATTGACTTGACGGCGTTAAAGGCATATAATGCTATTAAAATAGTATGTATAGGAGCCAGCCATGAAACAGATCGAAGACAGAATAAACGGCATTGTAAAGACGCTGCTCGGCGACTATGAGAGCGGTCGTGTCATAGACGAGGTCAAGAGCTTTGACCACCCCGACCGCGATGTCGTTGTGGATATCATTTACAGCATCAGAAAGATCATCTTTCCCGGCTATTTCCGTAACAAGTCCTACCGCGTCTATACCGTCCGCAACAACATCTCCATGCTTACCGAGGACGTGATTTTCAAGCTTATCCGCCAGATCTCCATTGTCCTGCATTATGACGAGGAATTCTGCAATGCCGACGAAGCCACTGTCACCGGCAGAGCCGAGGACATCACATTCGAGTTTCTGAGTAAGCTCCCGAAGATACGCGAGTACATCGAAATGGACGTTGAGGCGGCATTCGAGGGCGACCCCGCAGCATACAACAAGGACGAGATCATCTACTCTTATCCCGGACTGTTCGCTATCCTCATCAACCGTATAGCGCATGAACTGTGGCTGCTGAAAGTCCCGCTCATTCCGCGAATAATGACCGAGTACGCACACAGTGTCACCGGTATAGACATTCACCCGGGCGCGTCGATAGGCAGATACTTCTTCATCGACCACGGTACCGGCATAGTGGTGGGCGAGACCACCGAGATCGGCGACAACGTGAAGATATACCAGGGCGTAACGCTCGGTGCGCTCTCCACCCGCGGCGGTCAGAGCTTACGCAGCAAGAAGCGTCACCCCACTATCGAGGACAATGTTACCATTTACTCCGGCGCGTCCATTCTCGGCGGCAATACCGTGATAGGAAAGAATGCGGTGATCGGCGGTAACGCCTTCATTACCAAGTCGGTTCCCGCCGGCGCGAAAGTAAGCGTAGTAAACCAGGAGCTTAAGTACAATTTCGGCGAGTCAAAGCCTGTGAACAGCGTGTCCGACGACAACAGCTGGTTTTATGTGATATGATATGGAAGAAATGACAAGAGCGGAAGAAATCACCCGCATGATAGTCCGAAGGTTCCGCAAGCCGATATGGGGGCGGTTCCTTGAGGGCATAAAGAACTACGAGCTGATACAGGAGGGCGACCGGATAGCCGTCTGCATCTCCGGCGGCAAGGACTCCATGCTCATGGCTATGTGCATGAAGCAGCTCCAGAAGTACAGCAAGGTGCCGTTTGAGGCGGAATACCTCGTTATGGATCCCGGCTATGCTCCCGCCAACAGACAGCGTATCCTCGATAACGCGGCGCTTCTCGATATACCGGTGAAGATCTTCGGGGCGAGGATATTCGACGCGGTGGAGAACATAGGGAAGAACCCATGCTATATGTGCGCGCGCATGAGGCGGGGCTTCCTGTACCGTTACGCGCAGGAGCTCGGCTGTAACAAGATCGCGCTCGGTCACCACTTCGACGATGTGATAGAGACGATACTCATGGGAATGTTGTATGGCTCGCAGATGCAGACCATGATGCCGAAACTGCACAGCGAGAACTTCCCC
>JAFZOA010000201.1 GCA_017550775.1 Ruminiclostridium sp.
GCCGTGTCGCGGAACAGATACACCCGCTGGAACACCATGCTTATGTTATCCATGAGTACCGACAGCGGTATCTTGCGTATATCAGTACCCCGCAGAAGTATCTCGCCAGATTTTACATCCCAGAACCTTGTGAGCATGCTCGCTATCGTTGATTTTCCGCCGCCCGACGGTCCCACGAGTGCTGTCATGGTACCTTTTTCCGCAGCGAACGAGACGTTTTTCAGCACATCCTTTTTGTCGTAGGCGAACGTGACGTTCCTGTATTCTATCTCGGGAGCTCCGTTCTCGGAAAGCGCCTGTGAACCGCTGTCATCAAGCTCCTTCTCCGCGAACAGCGCCTCTATCCTGTCCATGCACGCGCTCATGACCGTGAGCCGCGATTCCTGCTCATAGAAAGACCTTACGGGGACAAACAGGTCAAACAGGCAGAGCAGCATTCCGAGGAAGAAATTAAGCTCCATTGCTCCCGTCGCGTACAGGAACGCCGAAAGCGAGAGAACAGCGACGGTGCCGATGCCGTAGATCAGAAACACTCCACGCTTGAATGGGTGATGCGAAAATTCGAAATCAAGGTTCACACGGCAGTTCATTTCAAATCTGTCGGTGAGCTCCTTCGACTTGTCACCGAGCAGGTTGTAGGTCTTGATTATCCCTATGCCCTCGGTGAAATCAAGCACCGCCTGTGTCTGCGTTTCCGAAGCTTTCAGGCGCTCTTCGGAATGCACAAGGTCGCTTTTCATCATGACCCTTCCGAGCAGCACCATAACGCCTGTAATGACGAGCGACGCGATACCGAGCCGCCAGTCGAAAACGAACATGAACACGATCATTATCGCCTGAGAGAACAGATAGCTCATCATGTCCGCAAGCACCGACATACAGTTTTCCTCGATGAACACCATATCTGTCGAGAGCACCGAGCTTATCTTCCCGATGTTACCCTCGGTGAAATACCCCATAGGCAGACGGCGGAGATGTTCGCCGAGCTTCATTCGCATATCCGCGAAGATCATGTAGCCCGCAGCGCTTTGCAGCCTGTCTGCGAGGTACTGGAACAGCGCCTGAAAAATCACGCTTGCCACCATTGCGATAGCACCGTACAGCGCTGTCATTTCCGTGAGATCCCCGTCGATGAACGAGGTAACAATGAAATATGTGAGAATTATCGGGACTTTCATCAGCACGCCTTTCAGGAATGAAAGGAACATCGCGCCGTATATTCTCCCTCTGTATTTTCCCGTGACCGCGAGGATGCGCTTTATCATGCCGATCATGCTCTCACCTCGTTTCCGCCATTTCCGATAGTCCAGTTCGCTCTTGCTTCGCTGGAGCTCCAGAGTTTTTGGTATTCCTCACAGCTTTGCAGCAGGTTTTCGTGAGTGTCCGCGGCGATGATATTTCCGTCATTCATAACGCAGATCGTGTCGGCGTTCACTATCGTCTGCAAGCGGTGCGCGATGACAAGCACGGTCTTCCCCTTGATTATCTCCGCGATAGCCGAGTTCATCTTCTCCTCGTTCTCAGGGTCGATGAATGCCGTGGCTTCGTCGAGCACGATGACCGGTGCGTTTTTGAGTATCGCTCTTGCAAGCGAGATACGCTGACGTTCGCCGCCCGAGAGCTGCTTGCCTCCGTCGCCCGCCATTGTGTCGATGCCGTCGGGCAGGCGTTCGAGGAATTCCGAACACTGCCCTTTTTCAGCCGCCGCGAGGACTTCCTCACGGCTCGCGTCCGGCTTTCCGATCAATATATTCTCGTACAGCGTGGTGTTGAAAAGGAACTGCTCCTGCGAAACATAGGAAATATTGTCATTCAGAGCCTCGATGCTCATATCGGTTATATCCTGAGCGCCGAGAGTGATACGTCCGCCGTCAAGGTCGTAGTAATGCACGAGCAGCTTTGCGAGCGTGGATTTTCCGCTCCCGGATTCACCCACAAGAGCTGTGAGCGTACCCTCTTTCAGTTCCAGCGACACGCCGTGCAGGACCTCTCGATCCTTGTATGCGAAGCGGACATTCTCGAATGTCACGCTGTGAGAATCGCCCGTGAACGCGTTGTCTCTGGTCTTTAACGGCTCGTTGTCCATAGCCTTTTCTATCTCGTCGATCTTGTAGCCGAGCTGCGGTATCTTTCCCGCGAACGCAAGCGCTTTCAGAAGAGGTACACCGATCGAGAGCGACAGGCAGAACACGAGCACAAGATCCGCAAGCGTCGATGTCCCGTTCAGCACAAACAGCGTTCCCACAGGCAGCATCACAAGTGCCACGCATGGCAGTATCGCACTGTACAGAGCCATCCACGGCCAGAAGACCTTGTACCACGCGAGGGTAAAGTCGCGGTAATCCTTTATGTCCTTTTCGTATCTCCGATAGGATTCGCCGTCGCGTCCGAATACCTTCACGACCTCCATACCGTTGACATACTCGATTATAGTCGCGTTCATTTTCGCGGAAGCCGCATAGTAAGCATTCATGCGAGCCATACCCACTTTGAACATCATGCCCATAGCGAGGATCCCGAGAGGCAGCGAACACAGCGACAGCAGCGCGAGCTTCCAGTCCGCAAAGAACATACAAACTATCGCGATAAGCGCCATTGCGAGGTTTGAGACGCCCTCGGGAATAGCGTGTGCGAGCAGGAGCTCGACCTGATCTATGTCGTCCGTGAACAGCTTTTTTATCCTGCCGTTACCCATGTCCTGTATCGTTCCGAGAGGCTGGCGCTCCAGCTTTTTCTGCAGTGATATGCGAATGTTTTTAAGTGTGTTGTACGATGTGATGTGTGAGAATTTCAGACCGAGCACATATAGGATAGCATAGGCTAACTCGCAGACAAAAATAATAGCGATATGTGTTATATAATACTCTGCGCCGAGAGTTTCACCGTCAAGAAGCGGCTTTATTATGCGGTAAACAATGAAAAACGGCACCGCAGACGCGATAAGACCCGCGAACATCGTCACCAGAGCCGCGTAAGTGTACCTGATATACCCGCCCATATAGGGCCTGATCTTACGAAACATTTTCCTCACCTTTTCTCTTTCATATAGGATATGTCACTATATTCGGATGACTTTCAGAAAAGCCTGTCATTTGTATCTCTCCCCGCCGAAGGCGCGGAGAGATACATCTTCACGTTGTTTTTTGATATGATCATTATTTAAAAACAGCAAGCCTGCGCTAACTGCATCATAGTATCACATTTCATTTCAAATGTCAAGACTTTTCTTCAAAGAAAAATACTTGACTTGAAAGGCGTACTGTGCTATAATATAGTTACAGTTAGCAACGGGTAACTATATGGTAAAGCAGGTGATAATATGCTGATAACGATAATTCTTGCGGTAATAATGATGGCGGGGCTTTTCCTGCTTCTGTGGTCGGGGATTGCTCTGATACAGGACAAGCGATATTTCACATCGGCA
>JAFZOA010000202.1 GCA_017550775.1 Ruminiclostridium sp.
CGGCCCCGGACAGAACGCGCCGATATACACGTTGGAATGATCCGCGCGAAGCTCCTCGTATATCGCCTTGGTGAGCTGTAAAACATAGTTCTTGGAGGCGTAGTAGGAGGAGAAGAACGGTCCCGCAAGAAATCCCGCGAGCGACGCTACATTGAGGATATAGCCGTAGTTGCGCTTCACGAACTTCTGTAAATACAGCTTGGTGAGGATGTGAAGCGCCTTGATGTTCACGTCGATCATGTTAAGCTCGCTGTCAAGATCGGTCTCGACGAACTTTCCGAATACGCCGAAGCCCGCGCAGTTCATAAGAATGTCGATGTTCACGCGCTCTGTTTCCTCGAAGAGCTGTCTGCACTCGTCCGGATCGGACAGGTCGTGGCAGAGTATCTTCACCCTCACGCCGTAGTTATGAACAAGCTCCTGTTTCAGCTCCACAAGCCTCTGTCTGCGGCGCGCCACCACCACAAGGTCAAATCCGCGCCTGGCGAGTATCTTGGCGAACGAACGTCCGAGTCCGGAGCTCGCGCCGGTTATCAATGCTATCATGTTGTTGTCCTTTCTTTTATTCTTTTCAGCTTCAGACGGCAAGCGGTTTTACCGCACCGCAGGTTACCTTGATATATTATACCCCGCCGCTTTCAGAACATCCACGGCTTTTTCAAGATCGGTCTCCCTTATGAGAACATAGTCCGAATCGAAGGTGAATACCGCGAATACCGAAATTCCGTTATCCGAGAGCAGACCTGAAAGCTTCGAGAGCGTTTCGGTAAGCGACAGCTCCAGATCTCCGCCGAAGCGAAGTGCGCGCCAGCCGTCCTCGCGTGTAGTAGCCGCAAAGGGTGTTCTTTCCGTCTCGCATACGAGAGATACTTCGGTGTCCGTTCTCGCAATGAAGAAGAAATCGGTCGAAGGGTCGATGCTTTCGATGTGCTCCAACTTGCATACGGTAAGCTTGTGAGAGATCACCTCTACCGTCGGCAGAGCCTCATTATCGGCTGTTTCAGCTGCGGGAGCGCTCTCGGTCTGTTCTGTAGCATCCGTCGTTCCGGGCTCTTCTTCGGAAGCATTATCGGAAGCATCTTCCGGAACAGGCGCATCCGCCGTCACAACAGCATTTATCACCGCTTCATCGGGTACTGCGTCGATCATTTCGACTGCTGCTTCAAGCTCTTCGGCAGCTTTATCCACCGTTTCCTCAACTACCGGCACACGCTCAAAGAACACATCGACAAAGCCTTCCTGGCGGTCGGGCGAAACGGCGATCACTCGCCACCCCTCCTTCGCGTAGGCGTTCATAGCTTCCGCAGCGTATTTGAGCTTGTAGATATCTACTTTGTACTCATACATGGTTTATTCCTCCCTTTATCAAAGGACAGTCCCGCTGTCCCGGTTTTCCGTTTCGATAAGCCTTATCAGGTCGTACAGGTCGTCGGTCTTTGAGAGCCGCCCGCACATTCCGCGGTATTTCGCCGCGTTGTTCATGCCCTTGAGGTAGAACGCCGCCTGCGCCCTCGCTTCCTTCATGCCGATGTACTCGCCCTTGCACTTCACCAGCAGCTCTATGTGCTCACGCATCACGCAAAGCCGCTCGTCAAGCGTCGGCGGTGCTCCGCGCTCCCTGCCCTCGCAGAAGTCGTCTACGTCGCGGAACAGCCACGGGTTCCCGTATGCTCCGCGCGCGATCATAACAAGGTCACAGCCCGTTTCGCGGTACATCGCCTCACAGCTTTCCACGCTGTCAACGTCGCCGTTTCCTATCACCGGTATCTTCACCGTCCGCTTCACCGCCGCGATGATCTCACGGTCGGCTTTCCCGCCGTACATCTGGGTCTTCGTCCGCCCGTGCACCGCCACGGCCGCCGCGCCGCATTCCTCCGCGATATGTGCGATCTCGCAGGCGTTGATGTGTTCCGCGTCCCACCCGGCGCGTATCTTCACCGTCACCGGGACGTGCGCCGCTTTCACAATCGCGGTAACCATTTCCCCGAACAGTACCGGGTCTTTC
>JAFZOA010000203.1 GCA_017550775.1 Ruminiclostridium sp.
AGCTCGAGTTTTCCTCATCGAGCTTGGTAACGACGAACATGGTCGCCTTACCGAGTCTCTTGGCTTCTCTGTACGCCTTTATAGTACCGACCTGAACACCGTCCTTCGCGGGAACGGCTATCGCAACGGTCTCCGCGGCTCTGATACCCTCGTACATACCGCCGATGAAATCGAACTGACCGGGAGTATCAACTATATTGATCTTGACATCCTTCCACTCCGCATAAGCAAGCGAGGTGTTAAGGGATACCTTTCTCTTTATTTCGTCGGGGTCATAGTCGCTCACGGTGTTTCCGTCGGCGATCTTTCCCATTCTGTCGATACCGCCGCTTGCAAAGAGCATAGCTTCGGTAAGAGAAGTCTTTCCGCTTCCGCCGTGACCTGCGAGTGCTATATTTCTGATGTTTTTGCATTTATAGGTTTTCATTATGTAACCCCCTGAAATAGTGAATAATGAATAGTGAATAATGAACAATGAATAGTTTTGGAGCGCCTGCGGCGCGGATTTTAAAGCCTTTCCCGTTCAGAATTCAAACTACCAAGAATTATTATACACTATTTTTTCAAAAAAATCTATAGTTTTTTTGTTGATAAAAGAATATGAATGTAGAAATATCAGGTATAAATTTGTGCAGTTTGTACATCGAGCAGGGACAAAAACATCTCACCCCCGCCCTACGGCAGGAGTGAGACCGTGTTCTTTATTCTTCATCCTCGGCGTATTCGAGAATGTCGCCCGGCTGACAGTGAAGCACCTTGCATATCGCGTTGAGTGTAGAGAACCGCACCGCGCTCACCTTTCCGGTCTTAAGCTTCGAGAGGTTGACGTTCGCCACACCGACCTTCTCGGAAAGCTCGTTCAGTGACATCTTCCTGTCCGCCATGACCCTGTCGAGACGTAATATTATCGCCATACCGCACCGCCTTTACAGAGTCTCGTCCGACTCCTGCTGGAGCTTGCAGCCGTATTTGAATATAAGTGAGAATGCGTCGAACATAAGCCCTGCGATCATTATACCAAAGCCGAAAATATTAAATCCGCTGCTGCCCACTGCCGGCGCTTTGCTGTGCAGGAACGGTGCGACTATCATACTGCCCGCGCCGCCCCATATAAGCGCGAGACTCAGTCTTCTCATACCCGTTGCTACCTCTTCGCGGAAAGGACTGTCAGAGCTTGAAAGTTTTTTAAATGTTATGCGCATAAAGTTAACGGCGATAAGAAACAGCAGCACATAGTAGGTGTAGTACAGGCTTTTCCAGATCCCGCTGTCATCGGCAAACATCTCGGCGAACGTTCCCTTGCCTATAAGCTGCGCCACAACAGATACCAGCATAGCCAGCGACAGAAGGCAGAATATCGCCTCGCCGCCAACCGCGAATCCGTAAATATATTTGCACACATTTTTATATTGTTCTTCGAGAGTAGCGTTTTTTCTTAGTTTCATATCGTCATTCCTCCTTAAAGCGTCTCGTCCGACTCCTGCTGAAGCCTGCAGCCGTAGCTGAATATGTAGGAAAGCGCCTTGAACAGTACACCGAGGAACAGCCC
>JAFZOA010000204.1 GCA_017550775.1 Ruminiclostridium sp.
ATGATCTATGTAATGTCCGACATTCACGGAATGTATGAAAAATATGTAAAAATGCTGGAGCTTATCGAATTTTCAGAAGACGATGATATGTATATTATCGGAGATGTTGTAGATAGGGGTGAGCAGTCTGCCGAGATACTTCTTGATATGATGAAGCGCCCGAATGTGTTTCCGATAGTCGGCAACCACGAATTGATGACTATGAACGTACTCGATATTATGTTCAACGGGGAAAGCGAGGATCAGCCCGCGAGTTTTGAGGAAATGATGACAAACTGGTTTGAAAACGGCGGTGCTCAGACATTGAACAGCATATCGAAACTATCGGAAGCACAGCGTCTCAATGTTCTGGACTATCTGTCCGATTTCACCGAATATGAGACTGTAGATGCAGGCGATAAGTCCTTTATAATGGTACACGCGGGATTTGACAACTTCCGGCCGGAGCGCAGGCTTTCCGATTATTCGGTCGGGGAGCTCGTGTGGCATCAACCAGATCCGGAATTCAGATATTTTGAAGACGAGAGCATTTATGTCATATCGGGGCATACACCAACGTTAGCTTTTACCGGCGAACCACGCATAATTCACAAGAACGGCAATATCCTCATCGACTGCGGCGCCTGCTTTGAAGGCGGGCGGCTTGCCTGTCTGTGCCTTGATACTATGGAAGAATTCTATGTTTAGAAAAGATGCGCGCTGTTATAAGGAAAGAAAGACAAACCCGGTCAAGCGTTAAGGAGGATATATCAGATATGGGAACATAAAACCTAAATGAATATTATCGTAAAATATACGCTGTTGTTGAACGTATGTTAATCGAAATGACCGGAGAACAGATGTAACATTCCGTGACATACAGTTCGAGATACGCAAACCCGAATATGAAAGTGAGGAAAAATAATGTACACAATAGTCATATGCAATCAAAACGGTATAGACCATATGATTGCAAAGCGTAAGAAAAACGACGCAAAGTCGAACTCATTACAGAAATAATCTATGCCATACGGACCGCCGAAAGCAAAGGCATTGATATAAAATTCAACAAACTCAAAAAACCCGAACCCAAGTCAGATAACATTTCGCCTGATATTGTAATCACAGAAGAAGAAGAAAGCCTTTATAATATCCACATAGACAGTGAATACTATAAAGACGAACCTGTCAGAGAAACTGTCGATGACAAATATTTCAGAACAGACTGTCTCAGTTATTTTTCAAAAAAATCGGCACAAGTGAACCGGAAGAAATAGCCAAGTATCATGCTCTCGATTTTTTCAAATGGATAGACAATATCAAAGGCTGTCATACAAGTCCCGAAAATATACGAATCAGTGGAGCCAGAGCCAAATCCACAAAGTTCATTGAAATAACCACATGGGACCTCAAAGATAAAGAACCGGACTCCGAAATTGAATAAAGAAAGTATTATGGAGGACTTATCAGATATAGAAACACAAGTGGACGATACTATGAACGAAAGCTACACAGAGCTTCCGCTCTGCGCCGGTCTTACGGGCTTTGCTCCGCCGCTTTTACAGCGGAGCCTTTTTGATATTTTTAGTCGCTTACGATATAGCGGATTCGGTCTTCACCACGGTCTTCGTCGTCTACATAATACGGTGTTGTTTTCATTTCACCGTTTATCATACGACCACGCATAGGTCTGTTATTTCTTAAGCTGTCTATCATCGTGGGACCTTCAACGGTTATTTCTTTATCGAATATAACAGCAGGCAGGTATACGCCGATTTCATTTTTGATTTTGAGTTCACGTGTGTCATCCTGTAAGATAAATGTCGGGTGATACATGTAATTACGTGCTTCGGGAATTTCGACAAACCAATATGTCTTACCATGACCCCAGAGCGGACATTTTTCAGATATCGGCATTTCACCGTTGCTTTCTTCGAATAACTTTTTGAATAAACCGGGTACATCTACGTTAGGACCAAATTCGTTATTTTCGAACATACGGTAGATATTCACAATAAATGTACCATATTGTTTTGAAAATTTGTTTATTGCGGGTACTATCAGGTTTTCTGTAATAAGTTTCTTTGGTATGGGTACGTAAGATTTTGGAAATACTATATCATACCAGCTGTCTTCGTCGGTATTGTATCCCATCTGTTTGTCTTTTGCGTCAGGGTCTGTGAATAATTCGTAAACGGTTTTCCTGTATGGTCTGAGAACAATAGGTACAAAGATGAGTGCGTCGTCTTTTTCGTATACAGGTCCGATATATAAATCCGTTACATAAGGCGGAAATATATTCGGGAATTTGTCAGAGAGTTCCTGCAGATAATCCTGTGCAATATTTACAACGTACGTCTGAACTCTTCCGTCAGGCTTATAATGCATTTCGTTGAAGACCCAACCCCACGGATTTATCGGGTTTAATGTATCTAAAAATGCACTCTGTTGTTCCGGATTGTTGTCAAGTGATTTTACTTTTTCGCGAATTGTGTTCTGCTTGTCAAGAAATTCTTTTTCGGTCATAATTTTGTCCTTTCTTTATTATGCTTTAGTATAGCATATTTTTGTTGAAATATCAAGTATGATATTCTTATTGTTTGTTGTTTTTCTGTCGGTTTTCTATTCTTATAGCTGCCTTGATGTTCTCCATACCATAACCGAAAATCTTATAGAGACCTATGCAAGCAACCATTGCTACCAGATATATTATCATGATAATCGGGTCGCCGTCCCAGATGTGTCCGTCGCCGCCTGCCATAACCGCCATAACGCCACAAAATATACCGCCTAACATTGCTGCCTTCTGCATGAGCCAGAGGATAAAATAGTAAACTTCTTTCATAAATTGTAACATTTCATACCATAAATGTCAATCCCATCTATCCATATAATTATACAGATAAACGGGATCGTTACTCTTTCATCTCCCTGCTGCCGGGATATGCCGGCAGCTATTGTTTTTTCGCGCCGGAGAAATAATCACCGACGGCTTTGTCGATGTGATCGGTGACCGCGTTGGGGTCATCCAGCAGCTCGCCGAGCGATATCCGACGGTTTACCACAATATCGTCGAGGATATCATGCGCTATACGGTCGAGCTCCTCCGCAGAAAAGTCCGGGAAGAGCCCAGCATCTTCGTCGTAAGTGCCGCTTTCCGGCTGCATTCTTTTTTCGTTTTCGTTCATGGTATCATCCCCCTTTCTGTATGTATTTTGCTTATGTGTGTCGTTATCACCGCTTGAAAAACTTCAGCACAAGTTTGATAAGAAGAAGTATGCCGAATATCGGTCCGAGAATAAGCGGTGTAAAGAGCATGAACAGGGAATAAGTCTCGTTATTGATGCCGTCACCGTTGGCGTACAGATATGCGGGAATGCCGTAAAACAACATTGCGAGAATGATTACGATAACGAGCAGTACGTTGATAACTTTCATTGTTTTGTCCTCCTTAAAGACGATTGGTTTGTTTCTGTGGTTTTATCATATCACACAGGCTTTGCTTTCCGTAAACTTGACGGAAGTTTGTCCTCCCCCGTCAGATTTCTCTGACAGGGGTTTTTGCGTTTGTTACTTTTTCTTTTTTACTTTTGTGATAATAAGACCCATAATGACAATACACGTTGCTCCTATGCCGAACATAATGGCAGGTGCAATGAAGCCGTCGGGGTCGCGCATGAAGTTTTCCACGAGGGTCTTACCGAGAAGACCGATGACGATTATACCACAACCGCCGAAAGTAAAAAGCTTAGCAAGAAATTTTCCCATAATTTTTGTCCTCCTTAAAGACGATTTTTGATTTGTTTGTTTTTGTTGTTATGAGCTCCAGCCCGGACGGGCGGCCGGTAATAGCCGGAACTCTTGTGGGTTTCTCGCTCCCTCAAGCGGCGGATCACGTTATTCTTGTCTCGCCCCTGTGATCTGAGCGGAAGATTGTTTGTTTTTCACCTCTGTATGCAGTATATCACACCTCGATTATTTTCCGTGAATTTCACGGCTGCGCAGAGAACAAAAAAACGCCCGCATGGCACGGATGTCATAAAAAGGTTTTTCCGTGTCTTATGCGGACATTTTCTATTAATTATTACTTGCTGTTTCTTTTGGCTCTGAGAGACTCGATGCCTTTAACGGCATTTATTTCCCGCTGCTCTTTTTCGGCGCTTTGCATTCTTATCCGCTCGCCGGCACTTTTCTTTCTTGCGGCAGCTTCACCCGGGTATTCAAAATATTTCGAAAACTGTTCATCTATTTTTATCCGACCTCTGTGCTTTGATACGTCAAAATAATTGATATCCTGATATGCGCGGTACGCACTGCCCGCCGTGTCGCTCCTGATATCATTGAAGCAGACAAAAGCTTCTCTGACCGTGTTAAATCTGCTGTTTGCACTCATTATAGGGAATAATGCATCCGTGCCGGTATCGCTGTCCGGTTCCGGAAGATCCGGAGTAAGTCCCATGTCATAAATCTCCATATACATATCATTTGTCACTATCTCGCCGAATGTGACCGTGCATACATAACAGGTCTTATCCCGTTTGACATTCGGATCCGGGTCTTCGGACAGCAGATAATCACTTCCTACGATAAAAATGCCCATATCCGAAGACGGATCTATTGCAAGCGGTACCAAAAGATCCTTTTTTCCGCTTTTTGAGAGATTTAAAAACAGGTCTTCGCACTTTTCTATATATTCATTGCTGTACTCATTGCCCGAAGCCGTGCTGTCGCCGGAAGCGCCTCCGGTGTGACATATGAATTTATACAGCATAAGTATGTCGTCGGAATAGACGGAGCTTTTCTCGCTTCCGTCGTTTACAGCGGAATATGTCCGTGTATCATATTTGTTTTTTCCCGCCTCGTCGTTTTCGTTTTTGTTCCACCTTACACCCGCGTTTGAGAAAAAGCTTGCGATCTGATCGAGGATAAGATTGCGCTCATACTGTTCCTCGGCTTCATCTATATCATTGCTGGTCGCTTTCTTTTTCTTTTTTGCGGGAACAGATTCCGCTGCGGCATTATAATCCTCGACCGGGATGATACCGTTTTTATACGCGAGATATGCGCTACGAAGCCTTATGTAATGATCGCAGCGCTTGTTGTTCTCATTCCTGTATGTATCGTATGCCTCCGCGCTTCCGGAGTTGGCTTCGGCGCGCTTGTCCTTTGTTTCTTTGATGTACCGGTAAATGAAGCTGCCGCGGACATCGGACCTCTGTTTCATCTCATAATCGTTTCTGATCTCGCGGTAAAGGTCATTCTTGCTTTTAAATATCATTTACCTGCACCCCCCCTTTTTAACGAGCCTGTTCATGAATTTATCAACGCGGTCAAGATTGTATGTAATCAGGCCATAATCATCACCGTGCGAAAATGCCGACAGTCTGTGACGATAAAGGAATATGTCGATAAGCTCGCCGATATCCGCGTTCATTTCTTCGGCAGTTACCCCGGAAGTGAATATCAGTTCCCTGAACCGCAGATACATCCCAACGTATTTATCACGGTCGGGCAGATGATCGAACCTGTGCTCGAATGACTCCTTCACGGCATCCGATACCGTTTCCTTCCACTCTTCCCAGCTATAGACCGAGTCATATCCCATAGCGGCACGGTAATCTTCCACCGCTTCTTCCGCTTCTCTGTCCGCCTCGTCCTCCAGCCACGAGTTGTCATTTTCGCCGTCAGTATTATCCTCACCGTCTTCGGAAATGTCATCTGTCTCCGGAAGCCATTCCGTGCCGTCGTCCATAAGCTCATAGTCCGGCTCGTGCGCTTCTTCAGGCGCTCCGGCTTCATCATCGCTTAATGTATCGGTGATGTCTTTCCCGGTTATGAGAAAATACATTCTGTCCGCCATGAGCCAGAATCTCCCGAGCTGCTCATATTCCTCATCGGGGTACAGATCACCCGTTCCCGCTTCATATTCGAGTTCGCGAAGCTTTCCGATGCTTCCGATATTCCGGCACGCCGAAGCAAGTGCCGCGATATCGGCAAAGCTTTCGGAAAGCCGCTCGACAAGCATCTGAGGCAAGCACGCCGCCATAAATCCTGCCGGGTCGTATTTTTCGTCATAGTCCGCATAGCCTGTCAGGGCGCAGTAGAAAAAGCTGCGGTATAAATCCGTGAGCCGGCCTTTGTTCGTGCTGGCAAGCGGCGCAAGCAGTTCATCAACGAATGCATCGAGCTTTTCAGCCCTCGCTTTGCCGTTCTCATCGGTGATAAACGGCAGAAAAGAAGAATTTCTGCCGTTCAGTGTGTTCTTGATATTTTCAAGCTTCCTGTCAAGCGTTTCGCGCCTGTAACTCAAAAGCAGCTTGTCATCACGCGTCATTTTATCTGTCATATCAGTCCCGCCTTTCATAATAAATCATATCATAATATCGTTTTTATGTCAACTGTCCGGCTGATTTATACGGGCACTTGTTATCCGCGCCCGAGAATCTTAGCTATCATTTTGATGAGAAGAAGTATGCCGAATATCGGACCCAGCACAAGGGGCGTTATGAGCATGAACAGCGAGTTTATCGTATTATCCCCGCCGACGTTTGAATACATATAAGCGGGAATGCCGTAAAACAGCATTGCGAGAATGATTACGATAACGAGCAGTACGTTGATAACTTTCATTGTTTTGTCCTCCTTAAAGACGATTGATTGTTTTCTGTGGTTTTATCATATCACACAGGCTTTGCTTTCCGCAAACTTGACGGAAGTTTGTCCTCCCCCGTCAGATTTCTCCGACAGGGGTTTTCGCGTTTGTTACTTTTTATTTTTTACTTTTGCGGCAATAAGACCTATAATGACAGAACCTATCGCGATTATGCCTAACATAATAGCAGGTGCAATGAAGCCGTCGGGGTCACGCATAAAGTTCTCAACGAGGGTCTTGCCGAGAAGACCAAGAAATATGATGCCGAGTACGCCGAAAAATGAAACCTTAGCAAAAAACTTACCCATAATTTTGTCCTCCTTAAAGACGGTTTTTGATTTGTTTGTTTTTGTTGTTATAAGCTACAGCCCGGACGGGCGGCCGGTAATAGCCGGAACTCTTGTGGGTTTCTCGCTCCCTCAAGTGGCGGATCACGTTATTCTTGTCTCGCCCCTGTGACCTGAGCGGAAGATTGTTTGTTTTTCACCTCTGTATGCAGTATATCATGCCCCGAAAACATTCCGTGAATTTCACGGCTGCTTTTGAAAAACAATAACACCGCCCTGTCCGGAGATGCTCCGAGCAGGGCGGTGTTATATAGACGACTGTCACAGCGTTG
>JAFZOA010000205.1 GCA_017550775.1 Ruminiclostridium sp.
CCACACTCTCACTCATTTGTCAAGTACTTTTTTCAATTTTTTTGAAAAATTTTTTCGCTGCCTTTCGACAGCCGCTTGACACTTTTTTGAGTGGAACTTGCTCATTATATCACAACTATCTTCGTTTGTCAATACCTTTTTAAAAAAATATTCCCCGTTTTGGAAAAAATTTTCCTTAACGGGGAATGATGTTACTTTATAACAATATTAACAAGCTTCTTGGGGACCGCGATCTTCTTAACTATCGTCTTTCCTTCAACAAGCGGTCTGATCGTCTCATTGTCGAGCGCCGCCGCGATCATAGCGTCCTGATCTGCGTCTGCCGGAACATTGAGCTTTGCGCGAACCTTGCCGTTGATCTGAACAACGATCTCTATCTCGTCATCCACGCAAAGCGCCTCGTCGTATGTCACCCAGTTCTGCTCGGAAAGGATGCCGCCGAAGATGTTATTGTACATCTCCTCGGTGATGTGCGGAGCAAACGGGTTGAGCATAATGAGAAGCGAGCGCATCTCGCCCTTTGTGATGCTCCCCTTGTCTGCGATCTGATTGAGCAGGGTCATCATCGCAGCGACAGCCGTGTTGAATTTGAGCTGCTCGATATCGGCGGATACCTTTTTAATAGTACGGTGGAACGCCGCGGACAGCTCCTTGCTGTACCCCTCGTCGTCGGTGAGGTTATCCTGCAATGCCCAGATGCGTTCGAGGAAGCGCTTACAGCCCTTGAGACTGCTCTCGCTCCACGGAGCCGCCTGCTCATAGTCGCCCATGAACAGAACATAAACTCTCAGAACGTCCGCGCCGTACTCATCCACCACATCGTTGGGGTCAACGACGTTTCCGCGGGATTTGCTCATCTTCACTCCGTCCGGACCAAGTATAAGCCCCTGTGCGGTACGTTTTGCGTACGGTTCCGCAACCGGGACCTCGCCGATGTCGTAGAGGAAGCGGTGCCAGAAGCGCGAGTAGATAAGGTGGCGGGTAACGTGCTCCATACCGCCGTTGTACCAGTCAACAGGGAGCCAGTATTTCAGAGCCTCCTGCGAAGCGAGCGCCTTGTCGTTGTGCGGGTCACAGTAGCGCAGGAAGTACCACGACGAACCTGCCCACTGCGGCATGGTGTCTGTTTCGCGCTTAGCGTCGCCGCCACACTTCGGACACTTGCAGTTCACGAAGCTGTCTATCTTCGCAAGCGGGCTCTCGCCGTCCTGACCGGGCTGGAAATTCTCCACCGGCGGGAGCTTCAGCGGAAGCTCTTCATACGGCACGGCTACCATTCCGCATTTCGGGCAGTGAACGATCGGGATAGGTTCGCCCCAGTAGCGCTGACGGTTGAAAGCCCAGTCCTTCATCTTGTACTGCACGCCGGCTTCGCCCACGCCCTTTGCTTCGAGCACGCCGAGTATCTTCGCGATAGCGTCCTTCTTGTTGGTGATGCCGTTGAGCTCGCCGGAGTTCACCATTTCGCCGTCGCCGGTGTATGCCTCCTTGGAGATGTCGCCGCCCTTGATGACCTCGATTATCGGAATACCGAACTTTGTGGCAAACTCATAGTCACGCGTATCGTGCGCCGGTACCGCCATGATAGCGCCGGTACCGTAGCCCATCATAACGTAGTCTGAAATGTAGATCGGTATTTCGGTGTCGTTGACGGGGTTGATAGCGGTAAGTCCGTCTATGCGCACGCCGGTCTTGTCCTTTACGAGCTGAGTACGCTCGAACTCACTCTTCTTTGCACACTCTTCCTTGTACGCGTCGAGTTCTGCTATATTATTAATAGTATCCCTGTACTTTTCAATCATCGGGTGTTCGGGCGCCATTACCATGAAGGTAACGCCGTAAAGCGTATCGGGACGGGTAGTGTATATTTTCAGCTCCTCGCCGTTCTCCTTGATCCTGAACTTCACGAATGCGCCGGTGGACTTGCCTATCCAGTTCTCCTGCTGGAGCTTTATGTTCGGGAGGAAGTCAACCTCGTCGAGACCCTGGAGCAGCTTGTCTGCGTACTCGGTTATGCGCAGGTACCATACCTCCTTCTCCTTCTGGATAATGTCGGAGTGGCACACATCGCACTTGCCACCCTGGGAATCCTCGTTCGAGAGTACGACCTTGCAGCTCGGGCAGTAGTTGACGAGAGTTCTGTCGCGGAACACGAGTCCCTTCTCAAACATTTTGAGGAAGATCCACTGAGTCCACTTGTAATATCCTTCGTCGGTGGTATCCACAACGCGCGACCAGTCGAAGGAGAATCCTACCTTGCGGAGCTGACCGGTGAACTTCTTGATGTTGTTGTCGGTGACCTGACGCGGGTGAACGCCGGTCTTGATCGCGGTGTTCTCGGTGGGAAGTCCGTAAGCGTCAAAGCCTATGGGGAACAGTACGTTGTAGCCTTCGAGTCTGCGCTTTCTGCTTACAACTTCAAGTCCGGAGTAAGCTTTGATGTGTCCGACGTGCATACCTGCGCCCGACGGATAGGGGAACTCAACAAGCGCGTAAAACTTAGGCTTCGGACTTCCTGTCTCTGCCTTGAAGCTCTCGTGCTCGTCCCAGTATTTCTGCCATTTTGGTTCGATCTCTCTAAAATCGTACTTCATTTGTTGTTTGTCCTTTCTTCTGTATATAGATATGGCTGGTATCTCCCTACCGTTGATAGATGAGGAGATAAAAAATCACATGATCTTATTGTCTTACCCCGAACTTATAGATCGTGGTGAAGTTATACTCCTCTCCCTTTTTGAGAACGCAGTCGGGGAAGTTCGGCTGGTTCGGTGAGTCGGGAGCGTACTGGCTTTCGAGGCAAAGCGCGGTCTGTATCTTCATCATAGCGCCGTCCTTGCCGATCTCGCCCTGTAAACCGATAGCGGTGTAGAACTGGATAGCGGGCTTGTCCGTGGAGACTGTCATCTCGCGGCCTGTGTTGGGATCGTAAACTGTAGCCGCGACTCTCATAACATGAGGATCGCCGAGCATGAAGTTGTGGTCATATCCGATGATATCGCTCTGGTCAAGGTCGCGGCAGATAGCCTTGGGCTGTCTGAAATCGAACACTGTGCCCTCTACGGGAGCGATCTCGCCGGTCGGGATAAGCGACGAGTCAACGGGTGTGTAGGTCTCTGCGTTGATCTGAACTATCTGGCTGAGCACGGAGCCCGAGTGTATGCCGCCGATGTTGAAGTAAGCGTGGTTGGTAAGGTTCACTATCGTATCCGCGTCGGAGCAGCCCTTGTATTCAAGCTTGAGCTCGTTATCCTCGGTGAGCGTGTAGGTGCAGGTGACTTTGAGGTTTCCCGGGAAATTCTCTTCTCCGTCGGGGCTGAAATAACCGAAGGTCACGCTGTTGTCGGTGGTGGCGTCAACAGTCCACACTCTCTTGTTGAATCCGACGATACCTCCGTGCAGGCAGTTGCTGCCCTCGTTCGAGCGGAGCTGTATCTTCTCGCCGTTAAGGGTGAACTCGGAGTTCGCGATGCGGTTTGCGTATCTTCCGATGAGAGCGCCCTGAGAGGACGTGCCGTTGACGTACCCTTCGAGGTCGTCGTAGCCGAGTACAACGTCGTCAACATTTCCGTCCTTGTCGGGAACGAGAATGCTTACTATCGCGCCGCTGTAGTTGGTAAGCTTCACGGTCATGCCCTTGCTGTTTTTGAGCGTGAACAGGAATACCTTGTAGCCGTCCGTCATTCCGAATACTTCTTTTTCGATCATGTCAAAATACCTTGCCTTTCAATGGTTTTATTATCAGGCGGCCGATAAACGAGCTCCGCTTATCATCGCCTTAAAGTTCATAGGTCCTGTTTCTCAGAACTGCCAGTAGAGGAACGGGTTGTTGGTGCTGTTGACAAGCAGCAGCGTGCTTGTCGCGAGGATCAGTATATTGCACACCACGGTGGAAACGCCGATAGCGTTCTGTCCCGCGTTGCTCGTCTGGAGCTTTGTCCTGAGCCACGGTATGAGGGGCGTGCTGAAAACAAGTGCGGCGCAGATGATGAAGATGTTGTTCATGAACGAGGTCTGAGTGCCGATGTCGATCATGGGGTTGCCGTTTGCGCCGACGAGGTTGCCGAAGAATGTACCGAGTGCAGTAAGT
Source organism: Ruminiclostridium sp. (assembly GCA_017550775.1). The sequence continues at coordinate 4,088 of JAFZOA010000205.1, forward strand.
CCGCCGGATGCGTCATTGAAGTAGAAGATGCCGAAGCCGACCACGATTATGAGCTTGGCGTAGATGTGCATTATTACTCCCGGTATTTTTTTCAGCCGCTTGCTTCCGATTAGACGCTCGATGAAAATGAACACTCCGAAGTAAAGACCCCAGATGATGTAGTTCCAGCTCGCCCCGTGCCAGAAGCCGGTGCAGAACCATACGAGGAAAAGACTCGCGTACTGTCTGCGCTTGCCGAAGATCGGAACGTAAAGCCGGTAGTCGCGGAAGAACGTTCCGAGCGAGATATGCCAGCGCTGCCAGAACTCGGTGATGTTTTTGGAAACGAACGGATAGCGGAAGTTCTCGTCGAAGTGGAACCCGAATATCCGCCCGAGCCCTATCGCCATGTCGGAGTAGCCGGAGAAGTCGAAGTAAACGTACAGCGCGTAAAGGATCACCGCGTACCATGTTCCCGCGACGGAGAGGGTGCTAAGGTCGCCGCCGAAGTATTTTTCAACTATCGCGTAAAGGCTGTTCGCGAGTATCACCTTCTTGCCGAAGCCGAAGATAAAGCGGGTGATACCGGTGCTTATGTCGTCGGCTGTGGAGCGGCGCTTGTTGATCTCGGCGGAGATCGTGTTGTAACGCACTATCGGCCCTGCGACGAGCTGCGGGAACAGCGAGATGTAAAGCATGAGCTTGAGGAAGTTCTTCTGCACCTCCACCTTGCCCCAGTACACGTCCATGATGTAGGAGATGATCTGGAAGGTGTAGAAGCTGATACCGATAGGAAGGACGATGTGGGGTAAGGGTATGTCAAGCCCGAACCAGCTGTTGAGGTTGCCGACGAAGAAGTCGGTGTACTTGAACACGGCGAGCATACCGAGACTGAAAACGAGCGAGCCGGCGACAAAGACTTTTGAGAGGGTCTTGCCCCGGAACTTGTCGATGAGCCGCCCGAACACATAGTTGACGATAATGCTTCCGAGCAGAAGCCCGAGCCAGACGGGGTTGCTCCACGCGTAGAAGATCAGGGAAAAGAGGATCAGAACGATGTTTCTGTAAACAGTCTTCTTGCTTATAAAGTAAATGGGGATCAGTGCCGCCATAAAGATATAAACAAAAAGCAGGTCGGTAAATTTCATTACTTATCTCCATGAATTATATATAATATCTCTATTATACCTTAATATAGTAATATTTGCAACTGTTTTCCGAAATTTTTTTCGGATTTTTACACGGTTCCGGGAGAGCAGAGAGGGGTAGCCGTAACGGGCTTCGGCGGAAACTGTGGCGAAATGATATTTGGGGCTTTTTCGGCGATATTTTCGTGCTTTTCGGGCATATTTTGGCTGTTTTCAGCGATATTTTGCCTAAAATCGGGGATGTTTTGCTGTTTTCAAGGCATATTTTTATCCGTACAAACGATGTTTTGTGAAAAATCGGATGACCTGATTTATTTGAATTGTGATCGTTCTGTGAAAAATCAGATGAAATGAATTATACCAGCAAACCCGCATTAGAAAAGGGTTTGCGGGCTTTGGTAGTTTTCCGGCGGAAAAAAGCCCCCTTTGGCAGCGTTCCGGCGGCAGATGACACTAAAACAGATGTTGTAAGCAACTACATTGACAAAATATTAACGATTTTGCAGATATCTTTCCGAGTGCTCAGAAAAATTTCCCGATTTCCGACTCCCCGTTTCCGGAAAACCGGTGGTCCCGATCGGTTCAAAACCGAGCAAACCGGTAGGAAATGTTCGGGCAAAAACCGACTCCTCACAGAGTATTTTTTACCCCGATAACCTTCCTCGTTTTTACAGGCTAACATCATCCGACTTACCCGCACCGACATCCCACAAGTCAGATCAGGCATCCGTGACGCGATGAAAAACACCTCGGACCGGCTGTCCCGAAACCATAAAAACCGGCTTCGGGAATGTCCGGCAAATGTGAAAAATCAAGCGGCGTATTTTTCACAAAACGTCAATTCGCACTGTTCAAATACGCACTGTAATAGGAAGTGCGTGTGAAAAATCAACTGATCTGTATTTTCACATAAGAGGTGTTTTGGCTGTCAGAAAGCGGGTTTTCGGCGCTGTGAGAGAAGATCCGGAGAGCATTTCCCGGGAATATAGCTCCCGGACGGGCTATGTTTCGGAGCGAAAATCAGATGACCCGATTTTTCGGCGCGGGGTGACCGGGTAGTACGAAAGGTCATTGTTCATGTTTCACAATGTTAGTGAATAAAACAATTCACTTTTCCGCCGTCTGTGAACGGAGCATCCCCGAATGGCACTTAAATGTATGACGTGATTTTTGGTTTATTCGTTTTAAAGCATTATTATAATGAAACGTAACGATGCGTTTACGAAGATATTTTTCTGTCGATGACGCGGATTCAGAGTTGAAAACAGCGTCAGCAAACGGCATTATTAAAGCATCTTTTCAACACTTTCAACATTAAGACGACAAAATCCGAAATAAAAAGACAAGATTTTGTGATAAAAAATAAATCAAATGACCTTATTTTTGTATAATTCGACTCAAAAAGTCCCAAAAGTATTCTATTCCGACAGTTTTTAACAATGTTTACAGGCTTTTCAACCGGTAAACACAGCCGAAACACCGCAGATCGTGTATCCGATCCGCAGACCGAAAAATCGGGTCATTTGATTTTCCGGTAGAAAAATACTGCAAAACTCACCCCTGAAGCCAAAAATCAGATGATCTTATTTTCCGCCCGGAACCAACTCCGAAAACGCACCGTATGATCGCGCAGAAAGCCGGAAAATAGCAAAAAATATCCGAAAAATGCAGAATGGCAGAAAAAATCACTTGACAATTCCCGATAATTACTGTATTATAAAGTATATATGTGATTAGAACCGGGGGACTAAACTTGTATTTCGGAAGTGTTAAATTCTTCAAGCACGTTATCGTGTTGATAACGTTACTTTTAATCATAATACCGACCGTGATATGCTTCGTTCTCGGTGCAAAGTCGAACGGTCTGTCCGAGGAGAACGAAAAGCTCAGAAGCGAGATTAACGAATACCGGCTCTCGGGCGATAAGAAAGAGTATGAAGACGAGGAGCTTTTTGAGCTGTACCGGGAAAGCCTTGACGATAAGGAAGGTTTCCTTAAGCTCGCATATGATTATGACCCTGAGCTTTATAAGGCTGCGGAGAACGCAAAGGCGGATACCCTTCCTGCCGCTTCGAACTCGATGATAACCGCTGCTCCCGTAACGACGGAGGAACTCACAAACTCCGGCACGGTGAATATAAGCGAAGAGCCCGAGGAGTCAGGAGAGAGCGAGTTCCACACTGCGGTGAACTCATACGAGCTGCTTTACCCCGATCTGTACGCCGACGTTCCGGAGAATATAATCTATAACGACGACATGGATTATGTCTACCTGACCTTCGACGACGGCCCTTCAAAATATACTCAGAGTATTCTCGATTACCTCGATATGTATGACATAAAAGCGACCTTCTTTGTGGTTCCCGACGGAAGCGAGGAGAGCAACAAGCGTCTCAAAAACATCGCGGATAAAGGTCACACTATCGGTATCCACACCGCCACCCACGAATACAACAAGATCTACGAAAGCGTGGAAGCCTACCTTGAAGACTTCAAGATCGCTTACGACAGAGTATATGAGGCTACCGGCATCAAGTGCACGCTGTTCAGATTTCCCGGCGGAAGCATAAACGACTACAACACCGAGATTCGCGAAGACCTCATAGCCGAAATGACAAGGCGCGGGTTCATCTACTTCGACTGGAACGTTGACACGAGTGACGCGCTCGGCGCGACATGGACGGAAATGTACAACAACGTCCGCACCCAGACGATCGACAAGAACCGCGCGGTTATCCTCATGCACGACTACAACGGCGGCTATAACACCATCCTCGTTCTTGAGGACATCATCAAGTGGATAATAGGCAACGGACAGAGAACATTCCATGTAGGTCAGCTTTCCGAGTTCGTCAAGCCTGTACAGTTCTGATATAACGATGCCGGTCAGTCCGGCAGATACTTACATTGAAAGGAGAACGGGTCACATACCGGCCCGATCGGAAAAATGGGAATAAAAGATAATTTTCAGCAGGCGCTCAGAGAGCTTACCGGCACGGAAAAGGAAGAGACCGGAGAAAATACAGGTCACGACAAGTCGATAGATGCTATCAGGAATGCTGTCAAAGCCGGAGATACGTCCGAGTTTGACTCCATAAACGAGATAGATATGCGCGCTCAGTCAGCAGCAGATCAGTACGATAAGCAGCAGCGTGCCTTTACCGAGAATTTCGGGATCGAAGAGGATCCCGCAGAGCAGGAAGATCAGTTTATCGGCATCGAGAACAGCGACCAGCCCGTTTCCATGGGTTCAAACGGTATAGACGATCTCGTATCGAAATACAGCTCCGCGAACAGCGACTCCTCAGCGAAGTCCGGCTATTCGTTCAATGAGCAGGATACCACCGCGTATCAGAATCCGACATCATCCCGCAGCACGGGCTACGGCTCCTCCGGCTATCCCAACATGAGCGGATATCAGCAGCGCTCATCATACGACCAGTCCTCCTACCGTCAGCAGGATAACTCGCACCGTGCCGGTCCGGAGAATACGGGTGCAGGCCGTGAACCGTCCGGAGCGTTCAGTGCGGCGCGTTACTCACAGAACAACAGTGACGATAACGAGATCACGGTGATCTCCAAAAACACGGTCATAGACGGTAATATACGTTCGTTCGCGAACATGAGCGTTGACGGCAACATAAAGGGCAATATCGAGACTACCAAGGACATAAGGCTCAACGGCAAGGTGGTCGGGAACATAGCCTGCAACAACGCCGAGATGCACACCTCACAGATACAGGGCAATATCCAGATGAAGGGCAACGCGATCATGGGACGCGATACTCTCCTGATAGGCGACCTCACTTCAACATACGCGAACGTCAACGGCAAGATCAAGGGAAATCTTGATATCACCGGCAAGGCAGAGCTCAAAAGCGACGCGGTAGTTTTCGGCGATATAAGCGCTTCCACTATTACGGTCAACGACGGCGCTATCATCCAGGGCTACGTCAGCACGACCTTCCTCAACAAGGAGGAAAGCAAGAATATCTTCCCCGATACTATCACGATCGGCGAATAAAACGGCTTGCCCCCTACCGCAAAGTAGGGGGCTTTACATTAATGAAGCATAACAGGTGTACAAATGGACTATCATTTCAAAACGTCCTGTCTCGACCTTAAACAGACGCTTGAAAGCGGACAGTGTTTTCGCTGGCGAAGGCTCGAAGACGGCGGTTATGTCGGTATCTCCGGCGGTCATATACTGAAAGTACGGCAGAGCGATGACGGCGCAGTGCTGACGTTCAGCGGTGAGAGCGAACGTGACTACTGGCTGCGGTACTTCGACTGTGACACGGATTATGAAGCTGTAATAGAGCAGTTCTCCGCAGACAGCATACTGAGCGAGGCTGCACGTGAGAACCGCGGTATCAGAATACTGCGTCAGGAGCCATTTGAGACCCTTATAAGCTTCATTATCTCGCAGAACAACAACATTCCACGCATCATCGGCATCATCTCGCGGCTCTGTGAGAGCTTCGGCGAGAGGGTAAGCGAAGAGTACGGCGGAATGTACTCGTTCCCCGACGCGAAAACGCTCGCCGCGCTGTCTCCGGAGGATCTCGCGCCGCTTCGTGCGGGGTTCCGGGTAAGATACATACTTGATGCGGCAAACAAGGTGAATACAGGGCTCGTCGATCTCGACGACATATTCGCTATGACATACGATGACGGCAAAGCGTACCTTAAAACAATAACAGGTGTCGGTGACAAGGTCGCGGACTGCGTTCTTCTGTTCGCGTACCACAAGACCGAAGCTTTCCCCTCGGACGTGTGGATAAAGCGGATAGTTGCCGAGTATTACAGCGACGGTCTCCCCGAGTGCATGGGCGGCTATAAGGGTATAGCACAGCAATACCTGTTTGAGTACTTCCGGAAAAGAAGCCCGGAAAAAGTAAGCTGAAAAGTCCGCTGACGGTGTAAAAGCTCAGCGACGACCAACAATGCGTATAATCAAGAAAGGATAATACGATATGATATGTTCAAAATGCGGTAAGGAAATAGAGCAGGGCGCGGTATTCTGTCCGTTCTGCGGAAGCAGGACAGGAGAACCCGTCCCGGAGGCGTTTCTGAAAGAAGTCAGGAAAGAAGAACAGGCACCCGGGCTTTCCGCGGCAACACCGTCCGATACCGGCAGTCCTGTCGTAGGGAGCGTTCCCG
>JAFZOA010000206.1 GCA_017550775.1 Ruminiclostridium sp.
ACCGAACAGGTTCAGGATATCCTTGGTCTTTTCCTTTGCCTTCTCGATAAGCCCGATGAACAGGTGCTCCACCGAGATATACTCGTCACCCATGTGCTTGGCTGTTTCCTCGGCTTCGGTAAGAGCACGGTCGGTGTCCTGCGTGATATACACCTCGTCGGGTCTCCGTCCGCTTCCGGTCACCTTCGGGAGCCGCGCAACGCAGTCCTCGGCACGGTCGCGCACTGCCGACGCGTCTATCCCCATTTTCACCAGCAGCTCGGGTATAAGCCCGTTCTCGTCGCTTAGCAGCGCAAGCAGCAGGTGGAGCTGGTCTATCTGCTGGTTGGAGTTGGAGACCGCGATGCTCTGCGCCTCCTGTATCACTTCCATTGACTTCTGTGTGAGTTTGTTCGTATTCATAACCATACCTCCCTTTATAACAATTAAATACCTGCGGTGCCGAGAAGCTCTTTGTACCGCTTTCTTACGGCGGCTTCGGCTGCTTTGGGATCGTTCGCGTTTGTGAAATACAGCTTTATAAGCTCGTCGAACACCGATACATACCCCGACAGCGCCGACGCTATCACATTGTCGGATATCTTCTCGTTGATAGTGATGTCGAAATACCGCGTGAATTTCTCGCCCTCGACGGAGTAAACATACCCTTTATTGAATGAACTGCTGTCGAGCTCGACCCACAGCGCAAGAAACGCGGAGTAGCAGGATATCAGCGCGGCGGACTGCGTTCTCAGGTACGCGGTGAACTTCGCGCTGAGCTTGGTGTCGTCCTTGCTGAACTCGATAGAATAGCGTATCACCGGGTTATACTTGAAGTGCAGCGCCGAGCGCATGGCAAGCGCGGTCTCCGACGGGCGAGGCATGATACGGAAGATATCCCCGTTCATGAGCTGTTCGATCTCGGAGAAGATGTCGTTCATGCGCTTCTCTGGCGTGGTGTAGGACACCGCTTCGGCGAGGACGTTGTTGATGTACGCGGAACGGCTGAGCCCCGTACGGTGGGCGGCGCGGTCAACCGCGGCTATCACCTCGTCCGACAGCACAAGGCTGTACACGCTCTTATTCATCGGCTCACCTTCTTTCTCATTGCAACATCATTATAGCACGGTCTTAATAATTTGTCAATAGTTTTATATAATTTTTGTTACGAATTATTGCAATCTACAAAAATTCCGTATAGACGGCGGGAAACACTGTCACACATTCCCGCAAACGGAATACACTGTAAGAGAGCAAACGAAAGGAGTGAGCGGGATGAGGTGCAGGCGACACAGACCGAACTGCATACTTTGCGCGGTGTCGGTGATACTGATAACGGGCGGAGCGGTGTGGCTGTGCTTCCTTTCGTACCGCTTCCTGCTCATCTTCATCGCTGCCGTGCTGATAGCGGCGGGGCTGCTGCTGAAAAACAACTGCAAATAGGAGGTAAGGGGTATGAAGGTGTTTGTGATGAGAAGTCCGAAGGCGTTCGCGTGGCTTTTCAGGCTTGTGTTCGGGGTTCGCGGGAAAGCGTAGATACATAGCAAGAAAAAAGCGCGCAGGTTTGTCGCTTGTCAAAAAACGTTTGTTCTGTAACAAGACTATCCAGGTTCCGTGGTACGGAATGGGTCCATGCGTCTATGATGTTGCTTCGCAAATCCGTTGGCGCGGGGACCGGGGCGGCGTTAGCCCCGGTGGGTGTGCATCGGTGACCGCTTGTATGCGCGCGTCCTGCGCGTTTTGGCGGTCGCCTCACTGCATCGTGCAGTGGGGCAGAGCCCTGCCGAGGGGACGGGGGGCGAGGAGCCCCCAACAGGGGCTTGGGGCTCTGCCCTGCCGCAATCCAACCGCGCAGGCTGGCGCCGTCCGCGAGGACATCTGTCGAAAAAGGAACTTTTTCGACAGACAGAGCGCCGCAGACTTACTTGTCTGCGGCGCTCTGCTTTCCGAATCTTACCGTCACATTCGTACCCTTATCCGGCACGCTGTCTATGCTCACCTCGGCATTCGAGAGGCTCGCGGCGTGCTTAACTATCGCAAGTCCGAGACCCGTGCCGCCGAGCTGCTTTGAGCGGCTCTTATCCACCCGGTAGAAGCGCTCGAACACGCGGCCGAGATGCTCCGGCGGGATACCGATACCCGTATCGCTCACCGTAAGTTCCGCGTACTTCTCCCCGTCCTTAACGTTCACGGTCACAGAGCCGTTTTCGCGGTTGTACTTCACGGCGTTTTCGAGCAGGTTGTGCATTATCGCGCCAACAAGGGAAGGGGATGCGTTCACGGTTGCCGGCTCTCCGGCAAGCTCTATCCGCACACCGTTCGTGATGCTTTGCAGGGCGGTCTGCACCTGTGACTTTGCCACACCGTACAGGTCGATCTCCGTGCGCTGGGTATCAATTACCCCCTCGTCGAGCTTTGCGAGCTTCATTACGTCCTCGACGAGAGCCGCTACACGGTGCGACTCGGAATATATCCTCCCCGCGAACACCGGGATATCCTCGGGCTTGACCATGTCCTTCATTATCAGCTCCGCGTAGCCGGAGATCGACTGGAGCGGCGTTTTGAGCTCGTGGGACACGTTCGCGGTGAACTCGCGGCGCATCATCTCCGCCTTTTCGCGCTCGGTCATTTCAAGCATGAACAGCACCGCGCCCACCGGGGTGCCGTCCGACATCAGTGGGCTCACGATGACCTCGTAGTCCTCACTTCCCGTGCTCATGACCGTCTCGGAGATACTGCCGCTTCTTGCGGTCTCGATCGCGCCGGAAAAGCTCTCCGACTTCGCGAGCGAGACGCTTCCTATATCCTTGTCGTCAAGCCCGAGAATGCGTTCCGCAGCTTTATTGATAGTAAGTATGCGCCCCTCGGCATTGAGCAGGACAAGTCCCTCGCGCATATTGTCGGTGGCGGCGCGGAACTCTATCTCGCGGCGCTTAAGCTCGGTCTGCTGTGCCTCTATCCTGTCGAGCAGAGGGGAAAGTTCTTCATAAGTGTGACTGTTCTTCGGGTCGTCGAGGTCGATGCCGTTGATCGGACGCACTATCCTCTTTGACACCCTTCGCGCTATATGAAACAGCAGCGGCACGGCGATCACCGCAAAAATAAAGACACGCTGAACAAACCCCATAACGGGGGCAAAGAACGTGTACTGCCGCTCGGACACCAGGATAACGCTCCCGTCGGAAAGTCTGCACGCGGAATACACATTCTTCTCCGTGAGGTTCGGGAGAAGCTTTGAACCTTCGCCGAAGCCCTCGCGCTGAGCCTTGACGAATGCCTCACGTTCGGACTTGTCTATGTCGTCACCGTATGTGTCGCATATCACGCCGCCGTTGCTGTCGAGCCAGAGGATATTGATATCCGGCGTGTTCATACCTTCGATGAAGGAAATACCGTTCTGCTCTACTCCGTAAGCTATGATGCGCGTCTGATCGTCAAGATCGTCGTAGTGTATCGCGGTGAAGTAGCTGTAAAACTCCCAGACGAACAGCGCGAGCAGCACTCCGAGCACTATGAACGCGGAAATGCAGGTGAACCGGAAAATGCGCCTTGTCACAGCTCAGGCTCCATGCGATAGCCCACGCCCCTTACGGTCTGGATAAGCTTGCCATACTTCCCGAGCTTGGTGCGGAGTGTTCCTACGTGGACATCGACGGTTCGCGTCTCGACCGCGAGATCGCTTCCCCATACAAGCTCGTAAAGTCTCTCGCGGCTCATCACTCTCTCCTTGTTCTCCATGAACGTTCTGAGAAGCTCGTACTCTTTGAGCGTTAAGCGAAGCTCCTCTCCGTCCGCGGTGACGATGTGCTTTTCATTGTCCAGCACAAGTCCGTCGGTGAAGATCACCGCACTGTCGTCGGGCTGTTTCGCACCGCCGCATCTGCGCAATACCGCCTTTATGTTGGACAGCATCTCAGTCATCCCGAAGGGCTTCACAAGGTATCCGTCCGCGCCGGAATCAAGTCCGGTGACCTTGTCGTTCTCCGTTCCTTTGGCGGTGGCGATGATGACGGGAACATCGGATATATGCCTGTCCGCCCTCATTCTCTTCAGTATGGAGATACCGTCCTCGCCGGGGAGCATAAGATCGAGAAGCACCATTTCCGGAACTTCATTCTCCGCCGCTTCAAAAAAATCCTTCCCGTTCTCAAAGCCTCTCGCTTTATATCCCGCTGTCTCAAGGGTGTAAAGTATAAGCTCTCTTATAGCATAATCGTCTTCAACACAATATACCATATATTCTCTCCGCTTTCTCATACTTACGGCGACTGCATCACCGTAAACTCAGCCGTATATCTTAGTATAATATCCGTCGCTCGTGTACTCTTCAAAGAACGTTCCCGACGGGTAGGGGTCGAGCAGGTATGTAGTACCGTTGATAACGAGCTCGCACCACCAGTGATTTGCGCCGTGCTTGGTACCGCCGACTATCTTCACTCCGGGGAAGCCCGCACAGCTCATGAACGTCGAGAACGCCGCCGCCCATTGGTAGCACTGCGCCTGACGGTAGATGACAAGTGCCTGGAGCGGGTCGGAGTTTATCTTGCTGAGATCGTACTCATACGCACCGAGCCTGCGCACATAGGACGAGATGTTCTCTATCATCTCGTAGTAGGACAGCCCGTGTTTCATGCACGCGTGGAGCATCATGTCCACTATCTTCTGATCCGTGTCGTTGTAGACCTTGCCCGCGACGCCGGTCGTGATCGTATTGTTGATGATATACTCGATGCTGTTGAGCTTGTAGGGGCGGGAATACTCGCTGTAGACCGTCTTTTTGCCGACCTTCTTATACCCGCGCACACGCACCGACACATTCTCGTCGCCGTCAACGAGCGCTATTTTAATGCTGCTTTTTTTCGTCTTTGTCTTTGTGACCTTTGTGTACTTATCGACCTTTTTGCCGTACCAATACTTGTTCACTGCCTTCTGATACCCGGACAGATAACGCGTGTACTCCACCTGATAGCCGTCCCATTCGTCACTGAACGTATCCCACGCGACGGTGATCTTCTTACCGCTCGTGTTCTTCACGAACTTAGTGATATGCGGGTGTTCCTTCTCCGTTCGCACCTTGTTCGTGAACGAGGCGAGCGTTTTTATTTTGCCGCCCTCAAACTTGTACAGGCTTATCTTTGTTTTGTAAGACGTATCCGGACTCAGCCCCACAAGACAGTAAAGGTAATTGTCGTATATCGTCGGCGAGTAGTAAAGCGGCTCCCACGCCTTCTTCACCTTGTTGTAGTACGACACATAGTACCCCGTCGCGCCAAGCTTCTCGGCATAGCTTGTGTCGAGATACGGGTCGAGCATGAGCGACACATCGCTTGTGCTGACATGACCCGACCACACACTCACAGATGCCGGTGCGGAAATGTTCACTGTTATTTCCAGGACATCTCCCTTTGACGATTTCGCCTTTATTGTCGCATTACCGGCTTTCAGCGCCGTGACCCTGCCCTTCGAGTTCACCTTCGCGACCTTCTTGTTCGTTGAGCTCCACGTCACCTTGCCGCTGAGCCACTTGTAGCTGCTCTTATAGTACTTTGCAAAGTTGTACCTCATTCCCGAGGAAAGGTATCTGTATTCGTACTGCGTACTCTTTTCGAGGGCGAGCGTCTGCGTCCCGTACTCCACGGACTGAACGCTCTCCGCGAAAACCTCTGACGGAAGCACTCCCGCCGCCATTATCAGAGCCAGCAGCAGCCCTGTTATCCTTCTTACCATTTTCCATATCCGAACCTTGCGGCACGGCTCCTTTCCCGCAACATTCTATTGGTTTTTTAGAAATTCCTTATTAATTATACCACAGTTCCTTCTTTTCGTCAATTCTTTTGTTTGTCTGACAGCAGTGGCGGAATAATAAAAAGCTTTACTTTTATAAATGATTGTGGTATAATAACTGTGTATTATCCTATGATCGTAAAGGAGTGTTTTTATGTGCATATTGAAGCTTAACGCGCCGTGCAAGGACTATATCTGGGGCGGCACGAGACTCAGGGACGAGTACGGCAAGAAGTCCGAAGCGGACAAGGTCGCCGAGAGCTGGGAGCTGTCCTGCCACAAGGACGGGAAAAGCGTCATAGCCAACGGTGAGTACGCGGGAAAGACTCTTGATGAATATATCGAAGCAGAGGGAAAGAAGGTGCTCGGGACAAACTGCGGGCGCTTTGAATACTTCCCCATACTGATAAAGCTTATCGACGCGAAGGATAACCTCTCGGTGCAGGTGCACCCCGATAACGACTACGCTCTGCGCGTAGAGGGGGAGTACGGCAAGACCGAGATGTGGTATATCGTTGACGCGGAGGAAGGCGCAGAGCTGCTGTACGGCTTCAAACACGAGATAACCCGTGAGGAGTTCGCCGAGCGTATCCGCAGCAACACTCTCCTCGAAGTCACCAACAACGTCCCCGTCCACAAGGGCGACGTGTTCTTCATCGAGAGCGGTACTCTCCATGCTATCGGCAAGGGCATACTCATAGCGGAGATACAGCAGAACTCCAACACCACCTACCGCATCTACGACTACGGCAGAGTCGGCAAGGACGGCAAGCCGCGCGAACTTCACATAGACAAGGCGTGTGAGGTCACAAAGCTTATCCCCCCGACCCGCCCGACCAGACCCCAGGGCGAACCGCAGGACAAGGGCGGATACACCGCGACGCTGCTTGCTTCCTGCGAATACTTCAACGTGAACAAGCTCGACGTGCGCACCGAGGCGCGGCTCGAAGCGACGGACAAGTCGTTCTGCTCGCTGCTGGTGCTGGACGGGAGCTTCACACTCGGCGCCCTTACCCTCGGCAAGGGCGACAGCGTGTTCGTCCCGGCGGGGTATGGTGAGTTCACGCTTTCCGGAAGCGGAGAAGCTATACTTACGGACATTGTGTGACGTGACAGACACATCGGAAGGGGAGGTATAATGAAGTACTATATAGGAATAGATATAGGCGGCACGAACTTATCCACCGGCGTTGTGGACGAGTCCTACAACATCGTCGGACGCAGCAGGATAAAGACCGATAACGGAAGACCCTACTCCGAAGTCATAAAGGACATTCTCGAAAGCGTAAGGCTCGCGGTATCGGACGCAAAGATAGACATGGACGACGTGAAGTGGATAGGCACAGGCTGTCCCGGCACCTGCAACCCCGAGACAGGGATAGTCGAGTACTCCAACAATCTGCGCTGGGAGAACGTCCCGCTGCTGTCGGACATAGAAAAGACCTTCGACAAGAAGACATATATCGAGAATGACGCGAACGCCGCGGCTTACGGCGAATACCTCGCGGGGGCGGCAAAGGGCGCGAAGAACGCGGTCATCATCACTCTCGGCACCGGCGTGGGCGCGGGGATAATCCTCAACGGAAAGATATTCTCCGGCACCAACTACGCGGGCGGCGAGATCGGTCACACGGTCATAGTCATGGACGGGTATCAGTGTACCTGCGGGCGCAGAGGCTGCTTTGAGACCTACGCGTCGGCGACGGGACTTGCCCGCATGACGAAGGAAGCGCTCGAACAGCACCCGGACAGCAAGATAGCACAGCTCGTCGAGGCGGACGGCAGGATAAGTGCGCGCACCGCGTTCAACGCCGCGAAGATGATGGACGAAGTGGGAAAAGCGGTGGTTGACCGTTATATCAGGGCGCTCGCCTGCGGTATCACCAACACGATCAACATTTTCCAGCCGGACATACTCTGCATAGGCGGCGGTGTGTGCAACGAGGGAGACAGACTGCTGCTCCCGCTGAAAGAACTTGTAGCAAAGAGCGTGTACTCAAAGAACAGCAAGAAGAATACCGAGATATGTATTTGCAGTCTCGGGAACGACGCGGGAATAATCGGCGCGGCAATGCTCGGAAAGAGCGGTGAGGGCGGACTGCTCAGAACCGCCGAGGCGGGAATCACGGGAATAAAAAGTGTGCTCGGGATAGACAAGACGAGAAAGGACGACCAGAAATGAGAAGCGATCTTCTTAAAGACGGTGTTACAAGACTTCCTCACCGCTCGCTGCTCAAAGCTCTCGGAGTCACCGACAGCGAGATGAAAAAGCCGTTCATAGCTGTAGTAAGCGCCGCAAGCGACTACGTTCCCGGACACATGCACTTACAGGGACTTGCACAGGCAGTAAAGGACGGCATCCGCAACGCGGGCGGCGTACCCTTCGAGTTCTGCACTATCGGCGTGTGCGACGGACTTGCTATGAACCACAAGGGTATGCGCTACTCCCTCGCTTCCCGCGAGCTGATAGCGGACAGCATCGAGGTCATGCTCACGGCACACCCGCTGGACGGCGCGGTGTTTATCCCGAACTGCGACAAGATCGTCCCGGCTATGATAATGGCGGCGGCGAGAATGAACATTCCCTCGATCTTCGTGAGCGGCGGCCCCATGAGCCCCGGAAAGCCCTGCGGCAAGCGGATCGGTCTGTCCGAGACGTTCGAGGTGGTGGGGCTGTACGCCGACGGGAAGGTCACGGACGAGGAGCTTATCGAGTACGAGAACAAGTCCTGTCCGACCTGCGGCTCCTGCTCGGGAATGTACACCGCGAACTCCATGAACTGTCTTACCGAGGCGGTGGGACTTGCACTCCCGTTCAACGGCACCGAGCCGGCTGTGAACTCCGCACGGCGCAGACTCGCGAAGGAGACCGGCGAACGCGCTGTTGAACTTGTGCGTGAGAATATCCGCCCGCTCGATATCCTGACCCGGAGAAATATCCTCAACGCGCTCGCGACCGACATGGCGATAGGCGCGTCCTCGAACACCGTCCTGCACCTGCTCGCGATAGCGCACGAGGCAAAGGCGGATATAACGATAGACGACATCGACTCCATGAGCCGTAAAATACCGCAGATATCCAAACTCAACCCCGCAAGCAGTATCTTCATCGAAGACCTGAACGAGGTCGGCGGCATACAGGCTGTCCTGAACGAGCTCTCAAAGAAGGAGCTTATCGACCTCGACGCGCTCACCGTTTCCGGAACTCAGCGTGACCGTCTCGCAAAGGCGAAGTCCGCGGACGGCACGGTGATACACCCGATAGACGCGCCTATCCGTGCGGACGGAGGAATAGCTATCCTGAAAGGCAACCTCTCACCCGAGGGCGCTGTCGTAAAGCAGGGCGCGGTAAAGCCGGAGATGATGGACTTCACCGGCACCGCGAAGGTGTTCGACGGCGAGCAGGAAGCGTATGACGCTATCCTGAACGGCGGCATACAGGCAGGGGACGTTGTGGTCATCCGCTACGAGGGTCCGAAAGGCGGCCCCGGAATGCCGGAAATGCTCTCTCCCACGGCGGCTATCGCGGGAAAGGGGCTTGACGGGAGCGTTGCGCTCATCACCGACGGGCGTTTCAGCGGTGCGAGCCGCGGTGCGTCAGTGGGACATATCTCCCCCGAAGCGGCCGAGGGCGGACTTATCGCTTTCATTGAGAACGGCGACAAGATACACATAGACATTCCGAACCGCAGTATAGAGCTGCTCGTTCCGGAGGACGAGATCGCAAAGCGCAGGGAGAAGGGAATACTCCCGCCGAAGCCGCTTGACGGCTACCTGAAACGCTACGCGAAAATGGTAAGGAACGCGAGCGTAGGAGCGGTGTTTGAGGATTGAGTATTGACAAGTCACAGATAATATGATAAAATAAACACGAACAGCGCGTTCGTGTTTATTTGTTCCGTTCCGGCGACCAAGAAGGAGATAACGTGGATAAATTCGTATTAAAATCACCATACAAGCCTACCGGCGACCAGCCGCAGGCAATAGATAAGCTCGTTGAGAGCATTGAGGCGGGAAACCGCGAGCAGGTGCTGCTCGGCGTGACCGGCTCGGGAAAGACCTTCACCATGGCGAACATCATCGAGCGGGTCAACCGCCCGACGCTGGTGCTCGCCCACAACAAGACCCTCGCCGCACAGCTTTGCAGCGAGTTCCGGGAATTTTTTCCCGATAACGCGGTAGAATACTTTGTGTCCTACTACGATTACTACCAGCCCGAGGCGTATATCCCCTCCACCGACTCCTACATCGAGAAGGACAGCGCGATAAACGACGACATCGACCGCCTGCGCCACTCGGCGACCTTCTCCCTCGCCGAACGCCGCGATGTCATCATAGTCTCGTCGGTGTCCTGCATATACAGCTTAGGAAGCCCGGAGGAATACCGCTCGAACACGGTGTCGCTCAGAAAGGGAATGGAGCTTTCCCGGGACGAGCTCGTAAAGAAGCTTATCTCCATGCAGTACGACCGCAACGACGTGAACTTCATCAGAAACAAGTTCCGGGTACGCGGAGACACAGTCGAGATCTTCCCCGCCGGCGCTACACAGGAGAACGCCGTGCGTGTGGAGTTCTTCGGCGACGAGATCGACCGGATATCCGAGTTCGAGGTGGTGACCGGCATAGCAAAGCGCGAGCTGCTCCACGCCGCGATATTCCCCGCGTCGCACTACATCGTCGGCCGGGACAAGCTCGAAGAAGCCCTGAACGATATCGAGGCGGAAATGGAGCAGCAGGTGGAGAAATTCACCGCCGAGCACAAGCTTATCGAGGCACAGCGCATAGCCGAGCGCACAAAGTACGACATGGAGATGCTGCGCGAGATAGGAATGTGCAAGGGGATAGAGAACTACTCACGCGTGCTTGCGAGGCGCGCCCCGGGAAGCACCCCGGTCACGCTCATCGACCACTTCCCCTCCGACTTCCTGCTCATGGTGGATGAGAGCCACGTCACGCTCCCACAGGTGAGGGGCATGTACGGCGGCGACTCGGCGCGCAAGAAGAACCTCATCGACTACGGATTCCGGCTTCCGAGCGCGTATGATAACCGCCCGCTGAACTTCGACGAGTTCTACGCGAAGATAAACCAGGCGGTGTATGTGTCCGCCACGCCGGGACCCTTTGAGCGCGAGCACGCCGAGGTGATAGCAGAGCAGATAATCCGCCCGACCGGACTTGTCGATCCGGAGATAATAGTCAAGCCCACCGACGGACAGATAGAAGACCTTGTTTCGGAGATAAACGGGCGCATAGAGCGGCATGAGAGAGTGCTGATAACGACGCTCACCAAGAAAATGGCGGAGGATCTTACCAAGTACCTCGAACGGCTGGAGCTTAAAGTACGGTATATGCACCACGACATCGACACGATCGAGCGTATGCAGATAGTACGCGACCTGCGCCTCGGGGAGTTCGATGTGCTGGTAGGTATAAACCTGCTGCGCGAGGGACTTGACATACCGGAGGTGTCGCTTGTGGCGATACTCGACGCGGACAAGGAAGGGTTCCTCCGAAGCGGATCCTCGCTGATACAGACGATAGGGCGTGCGGCAAGAAACGCGGGCGGACAGGTCATAATGTACGCGGATACAGTTACCGCGAGCATGGAGAACGCTATCCGCGAGACCAACCGCCGCCGCGAGATACAGATGAAGTACAACGCCGACCACGGCATTACCCCGAAGACGATCATCAAGGAAGTCCGCGATATAATCGACATTTCCGCGAAGGATGACAAGTCCGGGAAGAAGCCTGCGGCAAAGCTCTCGGTCAAGGACAGGGAGAAGCTTATCGTGCAATATACCGCGATGATGAAGGAAGCCGCGAGAGTGCTTGATTTCGAGCAGGCGGCGTACTTCCGCGACAAGATAAAGGAACTTAAAGGAGAGAAGAAATAGTATGCTGACGGAAAAAGAGCTCAACGAGATAAGACAGCGCTGCGAAAAAGCAGCCGGTGCGCCGTGGAAGTCCTTCATCGAGGGAAGAGATCACCTTTGCGGCTCCGACTTCATACAGACTCAGGGCGAGGATATAGAGCTTATCGGCGCGTCGGAAGCCGACAAGGACTTCATTGCCAACGCGAGACAGGATATACCGAAGCTGCTCGCCGAGATAGACCGTCTGAAAGGACTGAACAAGCCGGACAGAGACAACATCTGGTCGGAGATGTACGAAGCCGCGAAGGCCGTGCAGAACGACAGAAAGATCTCCGGTTACGTTGAGGCGGGCGGAGTTGCCGCGGCGATAGAATCCGCGTCCGGAAGGATATACACCGGAGTATGCGTGGATACATGCAGCACGCTTGGCATCTGCGCCGAGCGGAACGCGGTATTTAATATGCTGACCAACGGAGAACAGATAATAAAGCGTGTACTGGCAATAATGCCGGACGGGAGGAACGGCGCTCCCTGCGGGGCGTGCCGTGAGCTTATGGTACAGCTCATGCCGGAAAGCTACGGGGAGATCGAAATAATGCTCGACTATGCCACCGGGCGCACAATCACTCTGGGGGAGATCACTCCGGAGTGGTGGATATAGACACGTCCCGACACGTCTGAACGAAAGGAACAGGAGAAATGGCAAACAACAAGATAGTGATACACGGCGCGAAGGAGCACAACCTGAAAAACATAGATCTGACTATCCCCCGCGACAAGCTCGTAGTGTTCACGGGGCTGTCTGGGTCGGGCAAATCCTCCCTCGCGTTCGATACGATATACGCGGACGGGCAGAGGCGCTACATGGAAAGCTTATCGTCCTACGCGAGAATGTTTCTCGGACAAATGGAAAAGCCGAACGTCGAGAGCATCGAAGGACTGTCGCCCGCGATCTCGATAGACCAGAAGACCACCTCCAACAACCCGCGCTCCACCGTCGGCACCGTCACCGAGATATACGACTACCTGAGACTTCTGTACGCACGCATCGGCGTGCCGCACTGTCCGATCTGCGGGCGCGAGATAAGTCAGCAGACCATAGACCAGATAGTCGATCAGATCATGGCGCTCGACGAGGGCACGAAGTTTCAGGTTCTCGCTCCTATCGCGCGCGGCCGCAAGGGAGAGTACGCAAAGGATCTCGACAACCTTCGCAAGCAGGGCTTTGTCCGCGTGCGCATTGACGGCGAGATGCACGACCTTGACGAGCCCATGAAGCTCGCGAAGAACATCAAGCACAAGATAGAGGTAGTTGTTGACCGCCTCGTCGTGAAGCCGGATATCGAGTCCCGCCTCTCCGACAGCCTGGAGACCGCCGGGAAGCTCACAGACGGGCTCATCTACATCGACGTTATCGGCGGCGAGGAGCTTCACTTCTCGCAGAACTACGCCTGCCCGGAGCACAACATCAGCATCGAGGAGCTTGTCCCCCGTATGTTCTCATTCAACAACCCATACGGCGCGTGCCCGAACTGCACAGGTCTCGGCACCTTCCACCGCGTTGACCCTAACCTCATAATCCCGGACGATACCAAGACTATCCGCGAGGGCGCGATAAGGGCGTGCGGTTGGAACTCGCTGGACAGCGGCTCTATCGCCATGATGTACTACAACGCGATCTCAAAGCACTACGGTATATCCCTCGACACCCCGGTAAAGGATCTTCCGCCGGAGCAGCTCGGGATATTCCTGTACGGCACGGCGGGCGAGCGAATACGCGTTGACGTGCTTGATTCCTTCGGCGGCGGCTACCGGAACTCCGACTTCGAGGGCGTTGTGAACAACCTTGAACGCCGATACAAGGACGGGAGCGAGTCGGCGCGCGCAGAGATCGAGCAGTATATGCACGACTGCGAATGCCCGATGTGCGGCGGCGAAAGGCTCAAAAAGGAGTCTCTCGCGGTCACGGTCTGCGGTATCAACATCAGTGACTTCTGCAAGAAGAGCATCGGCGACGCTTACGACTTTGTCTGCGGAATGGAGCTCTCAAAGCGCGACCAGATGATCGGCAAGCTCATACTCAAGGAGATAAAGTCCCGGCTCAACTTCCTGCGGAGCGTCGGGCTCGAATACCTCACGCTTTCCCGCGCGGCAGGGTCGCTCTCCGGCGGCGAAAGCCAGAGAATACGCCTCGCAACGCAGATCGGAAGCTCGCTCATGGGCGTGC
The DNA here is from genome assembly GCA_017550775.1 of Ruminiclostridium sp. The sequence goes on from JAFZOA010000206.1 coordinate 13,867, forward strand.
TTTACATTCTCGACGAGCCGAGCATAGGGCTCCACCAGCGCGACAACGACAAGCTCATAGACACGCTTAAGCGCCTGCGCGACCTCGGGAACACGGTCATTGTCGTGGAGCACGACGAGGACACCATGCGCGAGGCGGACTATATCGTGGATATCGGCCCCGGCGCGGGTATAAACGGCGGCGAGGTGGTAGCCTGCGGTACCGCCGAGGAGATCATGGCGTGCAAGGAGTCCCTCACCGGACAGTACCTCTCCGGCAAGCTTAAGATCCCCGTACCGAAGCAGCGCCGCGCTCCCGACGGGCGCTACCTCACTATCAAGGGCGCAGCGGAGAACAATCTGAAGGGTATCGACGTGGATATCCCGCTCGGAGTGTTCACCTGCGTTACCGGCGTTTCCGGAAGCGGCAAGAGCTCGCTCGTCAACGAGATACTGTACAACTACCTTGCCGGTGTGCTCAACCGCGCGCGCACCCATGTGGGCAAGTGCCAAAAGATCACCGGCGCGGGTCAGCTCGACAAGGTGATCGCGATAGACCAGGCTCCTATCGGGCGGACTCCGCGCTCCAACCCGGCTACCTACACCGGCGTATTCACCGATATCCGCGACCTTTTCGCATCCACCAACGACGCGAAAATGAAGGGCTTCGGCACTGCGCGCTTCTCGTTCAACGTCAAGGGCGGGCGCTGTGAAGCCTGTCAGGGCGACGGTATCATCAAGATCGAGATGCACTTCCTGCCGGACGTGTATGTTCCCTGCGACGTGTGCAAGGGAAGGCGCTACAACCGCGAAACGCTGGAGGTGCGCTACAAGGGGAAGAACATCTACGACGTGCTGGAAATGACTATCGAGGAGGGGTGTAAGTTCTTCGAGAACGTCCCGAAGATACACCGCAAGCTACAGACTCTCTGCGACGTGGGACTCGGCTATGTCAAGATCGGTCAGCCCGCCACCACACTCTCCGGCGGCGAGGCGCAGCGCGTGAAGCTTGCGACGGAGCTTGCCCGCCGCGCCACCGGACGTACCGTTTATATACTCGACGAGCCGACTACGGGACTTCACACCGCGGACGTACACAAGCTTATCGACGTTTTGCAGCTCCTTGTCGAGGGCGGCAACAGCGTCATCGTCATCGAGCACAACCTTGATGTCATCAAGACTGCCGACTACATCATCGACCTGGGTCCCGAGGGCGGCGACAAGGGTGGTACCGTGGTAGCGGTGGGAACGCCGGAGGACGTGGCGAAGGTGAAGGAGTCATATACCGGGCAGTACCTCAGAAAAGTGCTTTCGCGCTCATAAAACGGAACCCTTTGTCTGCGTTTTCTCTCCGCCTAAAGCGGGGGAGAAAGCAAATATAAAAAACAGTGGTGCAGTCTTACGGCTGCACCACATCTTTTTATTCTTCAATTATCAGTTCTGTTCTTCTTCCGGACGGTTACGCACCTTGCGGGAACGCTTTCTGTGCGGCTTCTGCTTTCTTGCGAGCAGCACACAGCCGGTAAGCGCGGCAGGTATCAGTATTGCCGCAGCCACGCCGGTAGCGGGGTTGACATTGCCGTTGTAGCCGGTCTTTGAGCCCGTATTGTTGGTCGTCGGCACGATATACGCGTTTCCGCCGGAGCTCGGCGCAGAAGACTTGACGTTCACAAGGTCAACGAACATATAGGGCGAGAATGAGCTTGCACGGAACTTGACCTTTTTCTGACCGTTTACCTTTACAACGCTGCCCTTGATGTACTCGGGATAGCCGTTCTCGATGTGATACACACCTATGCTGTCTGCCGCTTTTTCAAGGTTTTTCGGCAGCGGCACATAGAAGTCCATGTACCCGTTTCCGAGAGAGGCTATATACGCGCCGCGCGCCTTGTCATACAGGCTGATATCGAACGCGTAGTACTCATGGTTCGTGAGTTCGAGCCGTTCCAGTGCTTTAAGAGCCATTTTGTCCGCGTTATCCGTGTTGCGCAGAACTATGCTCGTGTCGCCGGTGAAGAAGTCGTACTTCGTCGCTACGAGCACGTCACCCTTTTTCAGCCCGTCAAGGTCGGTGGAGAGTGAAAAATCGACCTTGTATGTAACGGCGGGAGAAGTCGTATCGTCCCCGGAATCGTCATCATCTATTATATCCGTTCCCTCGTCGGGGTCGTAGCCGTCGGTGACGATATACTCCGGTTCGTCGTCATTGTTGATGTCAGTCGGGTCGGTGGGGTCATCGGTATCGTCGTCTATACGCTCTACCTCGTCGTCTGTACTCGTAACATTGCTCGTAGTCACAGCGGCAGTCGTTGTAGTCTTTGTTCCGTAGGGGTTCAGTGCGTCACTCAGCACAAGATTGAGCGTTGCCGATTTGTTCGACGGGTACCAGAGCTGAACGGTGCTGTTCCCGTCGGCAGACACTCGGGTAAGCACGGACTGCGAGAGCCGGAATGTGTAGCTTCCCGCAAAGTTGCTTGCTCTTGACTGCATTGTGACCGCGAGCGTAAGCCCGTTGCTGAGCCCGATCGGTCGGTTGTTGTCGGAATAATACAGCTCATAGTAACCCGACCCGGTATAAACATTCATGCCGCTGACTGCGGTATTCCATGTTACCGGCTCGAACACGTTCGCGTCGTAGTCGAAGCGAACGGACATTGCGGTCGCACTGTCCGCTATCGGCGGAACGGTGATGTAAACGGTGAACATCTCACCGGTGTTGATCTGTGAACGGGAAAGCGAGATACCGCCTCCGGAGACCTGTTCGGAATACGAGCCGGAGGTTATGTACATATCGGCGTAATTATAAGTCGGCTTCCACATCTCGTATTCGTTGCCCGCGTTATCCGACGCGACTATGCTCGGATAAGAGAGCTTGAAACGATAGCTTCCGGCGACAGCCCCGTACCGGGCGCGCATCTTTGCC
>JAFZOA010000207.1 GCA_017550775.1 Ruminiclostridium sp.
CTCGGGGTCAAGGGGCGAGGAGCCCTTTGTGCTGTCCGCGAGGATGTCTGTCGAAAAAGTTCCTTTTCGACAGACTGATAAATTTTAATTTTTCCCGAAACCTTTTTCATTTATTCACGTCTATATTATCAGGAGGGGACAACATGGAAGACAACGAAATCATCGAGCTATACTTTTCGCGCAACGAGAACGCTATTGCCGAGACGCGCACAAAGTACGGGGGGTATCTCCACACCATAGCCTACAATATCCTCGCGAACAACGAGGACAGCGAGGAATGTGTGAGCGATACATACCTGAAAACGTGGAACTCCGTCCCTCCGGCACGCCCGGAGAGGCTTTCCGCGTATCTCGCGGCGATAGTGCGCAACAGTGCGATAATGGTGTTCCGCAAGAAGAATACCGCGTCCCGCGCCGGTTCACAGTATGCGCTTTCCCTCGACGAGCTCGGTGAATGTGTTTCCGGGAGCGACACCCCGGAGCTTCAGGCGGAGTCCGGCATGATCTCGCGCACCATAAGCGAATACCTCCGGACACTCTCCGACGAAGCACGGATAATCTTCGTGTGCAGGTACTTCCATAATGACTCCGTAAACAGTATCGCCGGGTACTTCGGTGCGAGCGAGTCGAAGATCAAAAGCTCGCTGTTCCGCACCAGAAAAGGACTCCGGGAATATCTTGAAAAGAAAGGGATAGACGTATGAAAAAGGAAATGCTGTCCGACGAGATCGGCAAGATAGACCCCGATCTTATAGAAGAAGCCGGGAAGAAGCGCTCCGAGCCGGCTCAGCCCGTGCGTAAGAAGAAGCCGATCCTCATCATAACATCAGTACTTGTCGCCGCGGCAGCCGCCGTGACGGGCGTTGTTGTCATACCCAAGCTCGGACTTGGCAATGACATTCCCGTCGCGCAGACCGAAGCGGCATTCACCACCACCGCCGCAGGCACCGGTGTTGTGACCGATGCTCCCGTGACCGGCGAGACCACCGCGTCCGGCGGGGAAACTTCCGCGCCGGAGCAGGAGGGCGGGTTCATCCGTGAGCGCCGCCGGAGCGATATAGTCTCCGACGTTTCCGCGGTGGTACCCATGGGAAGCGACATAGCCCCCGACAGCGATCTACGCATCACACTCAGCAAGGACGTGTCCGAGGACGAGCTTCGCGAGCGGATAACCCTCTCCCCGAAGAGCGAGTTCACCCTTACCCGCGAGTCCGACCAGTCCTACCTGCTAAGCACCGGCAAAGGCTTCGGACGCGGCAGCCTCGTTAAGCTCGCCGTTTCCGACAACGACGGTAACGTGTGTGACAGCTGGGCTTTCCGTACCGCGGATAAGTTCGCGGTAGCGTCCTGCTACCCCGCCGGAAGCTATGTGGTAAGCTGTGACTCCGGTATTGAGATCAGCTTCACATCTGCACCCTCGCCAGACGCGGAAGACTGGTTCAGCATCACTCCGCGCGTTGACGGTACCCTGTCCGTTGTGGACCGCACTCTTTACTTTGTACCCTCCGAGCAGTTCTGCCCCAACGCATCCTATACCTTCACACTCGCGAAGGGATACCCCGCGGAGAACGGCGAAACGCTTGAAGAGGACTGCACCGTCATGTTCCGCACAAGCGCGTACTCCGACCGCGGCGACTATCTCTTCACATCCAGTTCGAGCAGCGGCTTCTCCGAGAGCTTCCTGCCCGAAGACCGCGCCTGCGTGGAGATATACTGCTCCGACGATCTCAGGAACGCGGAGTACGAGACCCACCTCTACCGCTTCGGCAGCACAGACGACTACCTCGACGCTGTAAAAGCCGTGAGTGAAGACCCGTGGGGGCGCGTTGTTGATACCGCCGGACTTGAGGACGTTTTCACCTCCGTTGAGAAGCCGTTCGTGCGCGAGGACAACAATATCTCAGCTTACGTCATGCTCCCCGAGCATCTCGACGAGGGCTGCTACATCGCGGATATAAGCGCGGTCGGTAAGGGCGACCCGGGCTTCTCGGTGCAGTACCTCATTCAGGTCTCGCCGATCTCGGTATTTGCGCTCTCTCTCGGTGAGGAAAATGTGTTCTATGTCAACGACACGACCACCGGACTTCCCGCCGCGGGCGCGAACGTGACCCTCGAAACGGCGGAGGGCAAGTACACAGCGACCGTCGGAGAGGACGGACTTGCGTATATGAAGACCGACGGTGAGACCGGCAGAGCCATGCTCAATATCGGCGCAAAGACAGGACGCTACATCGACAGCTATATACTCTCCAACGCCAAGGACGTGAAGTACGACGATCTGTACTATATGTATCTGTACACCGATCGTGAAGCATATCTCCCCGACGATACCGTCAACGTATGGGGCGCGGTGATACCGAAGGTAAGCGGTACTGAGCTTCCGGAGGGTCTGACGCTCGCATTTGACGGCGAGACTCAGCCGGTAACGCTCACCGAAAGCGGCACCTTCACCGCATCGTTCACCTTCCGCAATCATACCGATTCATGGTGGGCGCTGATAAAGCTCATGGACGGTGACGAGCTCATGCTCTCCAAGGGCATAGCCGTACATGACTATGAGAAGCCGACCTACATCGTTGACATCGACGCGCCGGAATACGCGATCATGCCGCAGTACGACGCTGTTCCCGTGACAGTTGATGCCACCTACTATGAGGGTACACCCGCGCAGGGCGTTATGCTCGAATGCACCGGTGGTATCGGTGATCCCGGGGTGCTCAAAACCGACAGCGAGGGCAAGGCTTCTGCCGATGTACTCGTCGATTCGCCCTATGACACCTGGAAGGTAAGCACCGATGCCATAAGCTTTGAGATCACCGGTATCGAGAACACATACACATACACCGAAAAACGTATCCCGGCGCTGTATCACGACAGAATGACAGAGTACGTTTACGACCCGGAGGAACGCTCGCTCACCATTACCGCGAACGAGCTTGACTTTTCACGCGCCGACGAGTTCTTTGACACCGTAGAGCGCGGCGAATGGTCCTTCTATGGCGGCAATTACGAGCTTCTTCGCGGAGCGTCGGCGGACATTCCCGTGAATGTAAAGGTGACCCGATACAGCTCGGAGAAGGTCGTTACCGGAAGCTATTACGACTACGTTGAAAAGCGCAATGTCGAGACCTATGAATACAAGCATCACCAGGATGTTGTCGGAAACTACAACATCAATACCGAAAACGGCGTATATACCATTGCCGATCTTCCGACAGACCCGGAGCTTGGCTACTACTATATAGAGATCTCGGCAAAAGACAGCCGCGGCGGTGATATCAAAGAGTCGTTATGGGTAGAGAACGGACGCGACTACTTCACGATCCTGGGTGACGACGGCTCTCACTGGGCTTACGAAAAGGGTCTCAGCAAGCGCTACTACCGGATCGAAGCCGTTTCCGGCGGAACATCCATGACCGCCGACCACACCACAGTAAGCACGTTCAGGGAGAACGAGGACATTACGTTCAGACTTTCCTGCAGCAACGGCGACAGCTCGTTTGACGGCAAGCTCATGCTCGCGGTCTACAACAGCGATTTTGTGGAATACAAGATCTACGACCTCGACGGCGGCTCGGATGTCAAGTTCACTGCCGGAAGGGAATGCATACCCGATGTGCGCTACACCGGCGCTTACTTCGACGGCAGGCACGTCTACAAGGCTTCCGGGTACTACATCACCTTTGAGCCCGGGGAGCGCGGGATAGAGCTTGAAATGAAGTCCGACTGGAAGACCTACGACGCGGGCGACACCGCGAAGGTGTCGGTGCGTGCGGTGGACAAGAACGGTAATAAGCTCGAAGGCGCTACCGTACTGCTGAGCGTTGTTGACGAAGCGGCATTCGCGATAGCACAGCAGAACGCGGATCCGCTCGGTCAGCTCTACCGTTTCGTTTCCTACCCTGCCGCAGAAAGCTACATCAGCTATATCCAGCATCTTTCAGGTTCGCCGAGCGCGGGCGAAATGGGCGGCGGCGGTCCCGCATCCGTCCGTAAGGACTTCAAGGACACCGCGCTGTTCATGACTGACATTACCGACAGCGACGGCTACGCTTCCTTCCGTATAGAACTCCCCGACAACCTCACCACATGGCGCGCCACCGCGATCGCGGTTTATCAGGAACCCGACGGAGCGCTTCTCGCCGGCAAGGAACTCCTCCCGATAGTAGTCACCCGCCCCGTATTCATCACTCCGATAATGCACGACAGCTTTGTGGAGGGTGACGATATCGCGGTAAGCGCAAGGTGCGCGGGTCTCGGCGAGGACGGCGTTATCACCGTTACGATAAGCGGCGGTGACATCGAGGAGACCATGGATATCAGACCGCAGGAGACCGCGAACTTCGGAAAGCTCCCCGTGGGCGACTACACCGTTCTGTTCACAGCGGAGAACGATGAGGGCAGCGATTCTGTGGAGCGCACACTCACGGTCACCGAGACCATGCTCGAAACATACATCACCAAGGACGTTGACCTTTCCGATCTCAGCGACGCGGTCAAGCCCACGAAATACCCGCTTTACGCGGCATTCTTCAACAAGGAGTATATGTTCTCCACCGACATTCTCTACGGTCTGCTGCAATACGGCGGCAGCAGCCTCGACGCGCGCCTTGCGTCCGCGATCGCGGCAAAGGAGCTCGGCTTCATGACCGACGAGGAGATAGCGGAGAGCTTCGGCAGCGAGACCGCTTCCGGTCTTGCGAAGCTCCTTCCCGCGGCGGAGGAAAGCTTTGACCTCACAGCTCTTATCTGCGCGGCTTATCCTGAACTCGCAAGCACCGCGACGAGAACGCAGTTCACCGGCTCGCTGAACGGGACCTCCTTCGGCAACGTCTGCGCGTCCTACATGGGACTCGCGGCGCTCGGAGAGCCTGTAATGAACGACGTGAAGAAGCTGCTTTCTGCGCAGGACATCCCCAACCGCAAGAGCGGTCTCCAGCTTGCAACAGCGCTTGCGCTCTGCGGCGACTATAACGCGGCATACGATGCGTACATAACGTTCGTGCCGGAGCTTACCATAGACGACAGCGATCCCGACGCTGTAAAGGCGTATGTGAAGGATTCCTCCGGCAAGGAGAGCCAGGAGATCACAAGAAGCGCCCTTGTTGCGGCATCACTTCTGAACCTTCCCGAGGCGGAGTACTTCGCACGGTATCTGCTCGACGCGGAGCCGAAATACGGAAGCTGTGCGCTCGAACTCGCGATCTACGTTAAGAGCTTCGTTCCCGAGGCAAAGGAAGGAGCCGCCTTCACCTACAAGCGCGGCGGCGAGACAGTCGAAGTAACTCTCGACAAGCACTACCCGACGCTCATAACGTTCACCGAGGGTCAGTACGCCGAGGCGGACTTTGAGGTGCAGTCCGGCAGCATCTACGTTATAGCGGATTATACCGGCCGCATCACCGAGAACACCGAAGAACCCACCCTTAAGATAAACAAGAAGTACATCGGCAGTATGGCTGTCGGAGAGACTGTCAATGTTGTTATCTCAACGGAGCCGTACAGCATAGTCTATGACGTAATACCGTCATGCGGACGGCTCGACGGAAGTCAGGGCGGTCAGCTCATAACCCTCTACACCGGCGAGGACGGCAAGGCTGCATATAAGTTCACCGTCAGCACTGCAGGCGAGTATGTCGCGGAGAGCGCGGTGGTCTACAACTACAGCGAAGGAAAATGGGGCATGAGCGACAGAACAACTGTAACCGTCGGAACCGCCGATGAAACGGCATAACATATCGGCTGCACTCGCGGCGCTGCTGATCGCGGCGGTGTTGTGCGGGGGCTGTGAAAACGCTCCCGCACCGGCTGCCCCGGTGGAGACGACCGCCGCGGTCACAACAGAAGCGGTAACTCCGGAAGCGCCCGAAGAACCGGACAGTCCCGCTGATACCGGAGTGCCGGACAGCTACACACCCCGCTCTGAGCGGCTCGAATGTCTCTACTATGTGGACACCGACTTTCACCTCTACGACGGGCGCAGCTCTGCGTATGAGATGAACGGAGAGCTGCTGTGCGGCGTTGCTCCCCACCACCTTACCGCGGGACATATGATCGCGGGATTGTACAAGACTGCGGCAGAGCACTGTCCCGATATTGAAACAGTGGTGCTTATAGCTCCGATGCACTACGACACGGAAAACACGCTCACCACGAGCATGAAGGGCTGGAACACGGCGTTCGGCGCTGTGCAGAACGACACCGAGATCACAGCGCTGTTCCGCTCTCGGCTCGGTGCAGCGGCGGACGACTACATGACAGAGTTCGACCACAGCGCCTCGTCACACATCCCGTTCATAAAGCGGTATCTGCCCGATGCAAAGGTGTCTTGCCTGCTCGTGTCACCGAAGGAGCACCGCGACATCCCGGAGCGTCTCTCGGAGCTGTTGTATGAGATCTCGCAGACTAAGAAGTGCTTTTTCGCGTTCTCGATAGACTTTTCGCACTACCTTGACCCCGATGCGGCGCAGCAGCACGACAAGGAGACCCGTTCCGCCGTACTCGGTGGCGATACCGAGCGGATAGAGCGCTTCACGAACCAAAATGTGGATACA
>JAFZOA010000208.1 GCA_017550775.1 Ruminiclostridium sp.
AAGATGATGGGCATGAAGGTGCCGGTAGATAAGATCGGAGAAGTTATCGGTACAGGCGGAAAGGTTATCCAGAAGCTTTGTGCTGACTTCGAAGTAAAGATCGACATCGACGAAGAAGGCAACGTATTCATCTGCGGTGCTGACCTCGATAAGGCTAACGCCTGCATCGACACGATCAAGTCCATTGTTACCGATCCCGAGATCGGCGCTATCTACAAGGGCAAGGTAGTACGCGTCAAGGAATTCGGCGCATTCGTCGAGTTTGCTCCCGGCAAGGAGGGCATGGTCCACATCTCCGAGCTCGAGAACAGACGCGTTGAAAAGGTCGAGGACGTATGCAACGTCGGTGATCAGATCATCGTAAAGATCATCAAGATCGACAACCAGGGCAAGATCGGTCTTTCGAGAAAAGCCGCTCTCGCCGATATCGAAGCAAAGAAGAACAAGCAGTAATAAATACACGACCCGCGGAGCATTTCGTTCCGCGGGTCTTTTCGCAAAGAAAATACTCCGCCGGTCACTCTTTCCGGCGGAGTTGTTTTTCAGCGGCTATAGAACAGTATTCCGTCCACAGCCCAGCGTCCTATTATGTTGTTGTCGTACAGCGTTATGAACAGCCTTATGATGAACGCTATGATCGCTATTACCATGCCCGCGGCGGCAAGTCCCTTGTACCTCGTACCCTTGAAGAAGCCGAGTATCGACGCGATAACGCCGATCGGTTCAAGAACGAAGCCTACTCCCCAGAGCCCCACGATCGACGAAACAAAGCCGAGTATGGTAAGTACATCGAATATGCCGAACGGCTTTTTCGGTGTCGGTGGTATGGGTGCCTGTGGCATGGGGGGCGGAGGCATCATGGCCGGCGGGGTATTGTTACTGATATCGGAGAAATTCTGACCGCCGCAGATGCTGCAGAAGGTGTTTTCGTCCTTGTTTTCTGCACCGCAGTTGATACATCTTTTCATGATTTTGTCCTTTCTGTCTGTCGTTTGACTCCCTGAACCTGATTATAGCAGAAAAAATCCGTATTGTCAAGCGAGTCGTATCCTGTGATCCTTATTACGCGGACGGGTACGACCACGCGCTGTAATATTTCTTTCCGTCAACCTCCTTGTACGAGCGTATGCGGAAACGGTACGTCTTGCCTTCCGGCGGCTTGACGGTGCAGGAGGTCTTTGTTCCGGCGACAGTGCCGGAGTTTATGTAAGTCTTGCCGCCGTCGGACGAGCGCTGTATCTGGTACTTGTCTATGCCGCTTACCGCTTTCCACGAGAGCTTGTATTTCGAGCCGGACTTCTTCACGGTGAGCGAGGTCTTTTTGGGTAGGATACGGAAAGTGAGCGTGCGCGTCCCTGAGTACATATTTATTCCGGTTACGGTGACGGTCGCGGTGCCGACGGACTTGTTGTTCTTGTATGAGAGTTTGTAATCAATGCCTTTTGTGAGCGTTCTTGTGCCGTCGGTAATGACGGGCTCCGGCTTTAGCGCCTTGCCGGTGTACGTCATGTCGGAAAGCTTGCCGATGGTGAGGGAAGAGATCAGAGAGCTTTCGGTTTTGTCGGGGCGGGTATTGTTATCGGTGAAGGACAGGTATGTGGGTATGGATACATAGGACACCTGCTTCTCGTAAAGGTCGTAGAGCATGGTGCCGTCATATTTGCAGACGGCGGTGTATGCGGTGGTGCAGTCCTTCAGCATGGCGAAGAACGGGCTTTCGCCGAGCATTTTCCCGTCGAACAGGAACGACATACCGTATACGCCGTCCGAGGTCTTCCAGGGCTCGATGTTTTTGAATATCTTCTCGTTTACGTTCTTAAGTCCCATATTCTCGGAATATGTCGAGAGGATGCTTTTGGAGACTATCACCGGTATCGAGTAGTCGCCGTTTTCATCGTATATCGTCATGAAGCCGCAGACCTCGTCGCCGACCTTCCCGGAGCCGGTAAACAGAATGATAGCAACTGCCGAAGCCATACCGTCATGCTGTATCGCGTTCGCCGCGGTACGCATATCCTCAGTGGTCATGGTCGGGAACTGAAGCTCGTAATCTCCGTCCTCGTTGAAGCTTCCGGAAGCGTAGACAGTGTTTTTCGCCGCTGCCGGTACGGAGCAGCAGAACAATGCGGAAACGGCGAGTACGGCCGTCAGGAACAGGGATAATGCTTTTCTGAGTGTTTTCATGGTACAGCCTCCGCAGATCTTAATATTTGTCTTTCCAACGGGAAAGCGGAACAGTCTGTATATATTATTATAGAACAACAAGCGCTTTTTGTCAAGATAAAGAAGCATACCCCGCCTCGGCGGGGTATGCTCAGCTTGCTGTTCTTAGTTGTGAACGCTTATATTTCCGCTCGCGATGTCGCCGTTTATCCTGTGGACGTTGCTTCCGCCGACTGTGAGGCTGGAGTTGCCGTTGAGCTTCGCGTTCTGACCGTCAAGGTCTAAACTCATGCTTCCGGAAAGGCGCTTGAGGGAAGCGTCCGCGCCGGAGCCTGCGGGGAGGGTAACGTCACAGTTGCCGCTCATGAGCTTTATTTCGAGGTCATCGTTCCATTCCGAGTAGCCGAGAGTAAGCTTGCCGGATGCGAGCTCGCCCTTTACCTTGCCGGAGATGCCATTGAGTACAACGTGTCCGCTTGCGAGCTCGACCTTGGTGTCGTCGGAGCCGAAGCCGTTCATCTCGATGTTACCGGATGCCGCGCTTATCTTTATGCTGTCTGCCTTGTCCGCCGAGCAGTTGTTGAGTACCATTTTGCCGGACGCAACGTTGAGGTCGATCTTTTCCGCGAAAATTCCGAGTTCGACGGTGCCGCTTGCGACATTCGCATTGAAGTCGTCGGCTTTAAGCGCGGAAGAGGTGATCTTTCCGGAAGCGAGATCAATGTCGAAGGAGTCGTAAAGGCTCTCGGGAAGTTCGAGGGTAAGGTCGGAATGCTGATTGCTTCCGAAGTTGAACAGGCTTATGTTCATCTTCTCGGATATGGTGAGGATGTCGTCCTTTATTTCGGCTGTGAAGTTTACCGGTGCGTTTCCGGTCTTGTAGTTCACTCTGACGGTGCTGTCCGCAGAGGGTACTATGTTGGCGTGACAGCTTGAGAGCTGGATCTTTATGTCGGAGAGCGATGCTCCGTTAAAGGAAGCGTTGTACTCCCTGTTCTTCTCATAGCTTTCCGTTGTCTTGTTCCCGTTGTCGATGAAGTTGATCTCTGCGTTTCCCATGTTTGCTCCTCCGATGTTTATTGTCATTCCGTTGGTTACGGGGATGTCGTAACCGCCTATGCTGATACCGTAGTCATTGTCCGTAACTCCGAGCGCGGCTACGGAAATGCCGAATGCTACTGCGCTTGCGAGCGCTATAAGACCGAATATAAGCAGCCATTTTCCTGTTTTAGACATTTTGCTGCGCCTCCTTTTTTCCTTTGCCTATCTTATTGAAAGGCTTGCGTCCTGTGAATATTTTTGCGTGCTGGTTCATGATCGCTATTACAAGGTTGATGAAGCCCTTTACCGAGCCTATCGAAGCGATCACGAGCATTCCTGCGAGTGCCGAGATCATAAGTCCGAGGAATATCAGGCTCACCGATGCGAAGCCGGTCACCAGGATCCCCGACATATTTACGAAGCAGGATATTATCGCGACTATGAATATTGCGAGTCCTGTTACCGCGAAGGATATCGCCACCGCCATGAGCGAGATTATTAGGCTCACGAGGGTCGGCAGCGCCCACGAATAGAGAAACAGGTCGAGACATATCACGCCGACTATCTTTCCCGCGGAGGGCTGGAACGCTTCCGGAGCGGCGTTGTACTGCGCCTGCTGTCCGTACTGCTGCTGACTGTATGGCGGGGGAGCGGCGGGACCGGCCTGGTAAGAAGTTCCGTTGTCGGCTCCGAAGCCGCTTGCGTCGTGGGGTGTATTGGGTGCAGATGCTTTACGCACCTCCGCGTCCTCCGAGATATACTGCTTGATGATCTCGTCGATATCTCCGAGCTTGCGGCAAACCTCCTGTTCGGACTCGCCCGCGGCTTCACCGTCCTCGAAGTGCTGGCGGAAATCGGTGAGAATATCGCGTGTATCGGTAATGTTGTTTCTTTCGAGTGCCACCCTAAGACCCGAAAGAAACTCGGTCTTTGAATTGCAGATCATTTTGGTTCCTCCCCGTCAAGTATACTGTTGATAGCGGTAGAAAAGCTTCTCCACTCGGTTTCCTGTTCCCTCTGGATAGTGCGTCCGCTGTCGGTGATCGTGTAGTACTTTCGCGGTGGTCCTTCCTGCGACTCGACTATGTACGAGTCGATGCTTCCCGCGTCCTTCAGCCGCTTCATCAGCGGATAGATCGTACCCTCGGTGATGTGCATACAGCCGGAGATTATATTGACAAGCTCATAGCCGTATCTGTCGCCCCGACAGAGTATTGACAGCACGCACAGTTCGAGAGTCCCTCGTTTGAGCTGTGACTGCATTGTGTTTCCCCTTTTCTCTTTATTTGCAAGGTACTTTGTTCCGCAAGGTATCTTGTATGTTTGTATTATACCACAAGCTACCTTATTTTGCAAGGTACTATGTGTACAAAAAGAACTATATTTTTCCGCATTTTCTTGTACATTTTGACACAACTTCCTTTTCTTCACTCTTGTTCCGGAAAGTATTTTGTTAAAATTTGGTGAAAAGCATTGCAAAAAGTCGTGAGTTGGTGTATAATATCTTTTGTATTACTCTGCGAAGGGTAATTTTTCGTATGCTATAATAAATTGTATCATAGTATGTATAAGCGGCTCCGGCCGCGTACTTATAAGGGTGATTTAAAATGCTTCATATCGGACTTGATGTAGGCTCAACGACGGTCAAGATCGCCGTTGTGGACGATAACAACGGGTTTGTGTACAAGAAATACCAGCGGCACTACTCGGACATTAAAAAGACCCTCGCCGAGGTGCTTCTCGGCGGGCTCGAATGTGTACCGGACGACCGGGTGACCGCGGCGGTGACCGGCTCCGGCGGTATCAACGCAGCCAAGTGGCTCGACATTCCGTTCATTCAGGAGGTCGAGGCGGGGGCTGTTGCAATAGAAGCGCTTATCCCCGAGACCGACATAGCTATCGAGCTCGGCGGCGAGGACGCAAAGATCACATACCTGCGCGGAGGTATCGAACAGCGCATGAACGGCTCCTGCGCGGGCGGTACCGGCGCGTTCATCGACCAGATGGCGGCTCTGCTGAATACCGACATAACCGGTCTCAACGAGCTCGCAAAGGACTATGAGACCATTTACCCCATAGCTTCCCGCTGCGGCGTTTTTGCCAAGAGCGATATCCAGCCGCTTCTCAACGACGGCGCGAAGAAGTCGGACGTTGCCGCGTCCATTTTCCAGTCCGTCGTGAACCAGACCATAAGCGGTCTTGCCTGCGGTAAGCCCATACGCGGCAAGGTAGCCTTCCTCGGCGGCCCGCTGTTCTACCTTTCCGAGCTCAGAAAGCGCTTCATCGAGACCCTCGACATGAAGCCGGAGGACGTTATCTTCCCGCCGGACGCGAACCTTTTCGTGGCTACCGGCGCGGCGCTTGCAGACAACAGGGGGACTATCTCCGTCGCGGCGCTCAGAGAGCGCATTGCCGCCCTCGGAAGCGTTACCGTGCATGAGGTGGAGAGGCTTGCTCCGCTCTTCAAGGACGAAGCCGAGAAGCAGGCGTTCCTTGACCGTCACTCCAAGAACATTATCCCCACTGCCGACCTCGCTTCCTACAAGGGTAAGTGCTATCTCGGCATAGACGCGGGCTCCACCACCACAAAGGCGTGTCTCATAAGCGAGAACGCGGAGATACTGTACTCCTTCTATAACAACAACCTCGGTGACCCGCTCAAATCGGTCATCGGTATCTTAAAGGAGATATACTCGCTGCTCCCGGAGGGCGCTTGCATCGCGAAATCCACCGCCACCGGCTACGGCGAGCACCTCATCAAAGCCGCGCTCGGCGTTGACTACGGCGAGATCGAGACAATGGCGCACTACAAGGCCGCGGAACGTGTGCTCCCCGGCGTTGAGTTTATACTCGATA
>JAFZOA010000209.1 GCA_017550775.1 Ruminiclostridium sp.
CTGTTGCGGTCGGTGGAATCCTTCTTGAAATGCGGGAGGGCGAGAACGCCGAGGTCGAAGTCGTTGCTCTTCTTCGTTACCGTGCCGCCGCTTATGAGAGCTTCGACTACCGCGTCGAGCTCTTCGCCGAGGAACACGGAAACTACTGCGGGCGGAGCCTCATTACCGCCGAGTCGGTGGTCGTTGCCGGCAGTCGCAACCGACAGACGGAGAAGCTCTGGGTACTCGTCAACGCTCTTCACGACCGCGGCGAGGAAGGTGAGGAACTGCACATTCTCCATAGGCGACTTGCCCGGGTTGAGGAGGTTCTGGCCGTCATCTGTCGAGAGCGCCCAGTTGTCGTGCTTTCCCGAGCCGTTAACGCCGTCGAACGGCTTTTCGTGCAGCAGGCAGACCATTCCGTGACGAAGCGCCGTTTTCTGCATTACTTCCATTGTGAGCTGATTCTGGTCGGCTGCGGCATTCGCGCCGGAGAATATCGGCGCCATTTCGTGCTGCGCGGGAGCGACCTCGTTGTGCTCGGTCTTTGACATTACCCCGAGTCTCCAGAGCGCGTTGTCAAGGTCGCGCATATATGCGTGAACGCGGCTGTTTATCGCGCCGAAATAGTGGTCGTCCATTTCCTGACCCTTTAGCGGGGGAGCTCCGAACAGCGTTCTTCCCGTGTATATAAGGTCTTTGCGCTTTTCGTAAACGCTCTTGTCTATGAGGAAGTACTCCTGCTCTGCGCCGACGGTAGCGTTAACGCGCTTTGTTGTGGTGTTGCCGAAAAGGCGGAGGATGCGTACCGCCTGCTCGGAAAGCGCGTCCATTGAGCGCAGGAGCGGCGTTTTTTTGTCGAGCGCCTCGCCCGTGTATGAGCAGAACGCGGTCGGGATATAAAGCGTGCCGTCCTTTATGAACGCGCACGAGGTCGGATCCCACGCAGTGTAGCCGCGAGCTTCGAAGGTCGCGCGGATACCGCCCGAAGGGAATGACGAAGCGTCCGGCTCGCCCTTGACGAGCTCCTTGCCCGAGAATTCCATTATCACCGTGCCGTCGCCCGTGGGAGCTATGAAGCTGTCGTGCTTTTCGGCGGTTATGTTGGTCATAGGCTGGAACCAGTGGGTATAGTGGGTCGCGCCCTTTTCCACCGCCCAGTCTTTCATTGCCGCGGCAACGCTCTCGGCTATGCTGCTGTCGAGCTCGCGGTTCGAGTTCATAGTCGCCTTCAGCTTCTTGAAAACTTCTTTCGGCAGTCTCTGACGCATTGTTGACTCATCGAATACGTCCTCGCCGAAAATTCTTGATACATCGATATTTTCGTTTAACATTTCTGATCTCCTCTCATACTGATATCACATGGCTGAAAATAAAAACACGTTCCGGCATAGTTACCCCATGCCGGAACGCCTTTGTTCCTTTATATTATATTACAGATCGGGTTATTTGTCAACTGTTTTTTTGATCCGGCTATAATTCATTTCTTTCCCCGCCTTACAATTACAGCTTTGTACCTCTGTCGCTGATTATCTGTGCCATTTCACCGACGTTCTTCATTCCGGAGACTTCGCCCATTGTGAAACGTACACCGAATTCTTCTTCGACGGCGGACATAAGGGTGATGTGGTTAAGGCTGTCCCAGTCGTCGATGTCGTCGGCTGTGGTAGATGCATCGACCTCGATGTCGTCATCATCGAAGAAATCGCGGAAGACCGCGTTTATGCGTTCATAGATCTTATCCATTCGTTACCTCACTTCTCTACGGAGAATGTCGCGGTCTCTTTCGGGCGGTTGTCGATAACGCGCTTTGCCTTGCCGGCGGTGCGCTCGATAGACTTA
>JAFZOA010000210.1 GCA_017550775.1 Ruminiclostridium sp.
AATTCTCGTTGAGCGACCCGCTCATACCGCGGAGCTCCGACAGCTTCTCCTTGTCGTCCGCGAGCCGCAGCAGAGGCATAGCGTCCCGCTGCTCCCGCGCCACCCGCTTTCTTGCGATGCGCTCGAACTCGGTCATCATCCTGATATCGGAGATGTTCCTGTCCGCGCGGAAGGCGAATGCGCCGTGCCTGTCGGAGTACAGGTTGGTGTAGAAGTCACCGAACGCCTCTATCTTCTTTTTGCGGCGGGGACCCTTCATGAGCTTCTTGTCGCTGTCGAGGGTGACCTCTCCGGGCTCCTTCATGGTGTTCACGGAAATGAGCATCTGACCGTATTTGTCCGAGCCCACGGAAACGTTGTCGAACGAGTTCTTTATCCCCATGACCTCGTAGTATTTCTCGTCCTGCGGGTTCGGTTCATACCCCTCGACCTTCTTTTTGTCGCTCATCTCGCTCTCGCGGACGTGTTCTATGCCCTCAGACAGCTTAAGCTTCTGATCGTAATTGTCGTAGTCATCAAATACCGACATACCGCACCTCATAAACAACAGTTTACAGTGTAGAGGTTACAGTGTACAGTTTACAGGGTACCTCTAAAAACCGCTTTGAAAAGAGAAAATGTGACAGCTGCATCGAATACGAGGAGACTTGACGAAGTATTCGGCGTGGATGGCGCGGTTTCTCTCAAATGAGTTTTCAGAGGTTCCCTACAGTTATTCCGGCGATTGCGGAGCTTTCAGATCCGCGCGCTTGCGCGCACCACAACTGTAAACTGTAACCTGTAAACTAAAAAAGCCTTTATTCTTCGATATAGTAGAAGTACTCGCCTGCGTCGGCTTTCGTGAACGCCTTTCCGCTCTTGGAATACTCGTTTCTGAGCGCGGCTATGACGTGCTTCATGCCCACAGCTCCGCTTCCGTCCGCGGCGGCAAGAAACGCGCTGTGCAGAGCTATGTTCTTGATGTTGCTCCCCGAGAGCTCGAAGCCGTTCACAAGATAGTCGAAGTCTATGTTGTCCAGCGGGAGCTTCTCCGGGAACGCCCGCTTCCACATCTCGGCGCGCCGTCCGCTGTCCGGGAACGGGAAGTCGATCATGAGCTTCATGCGGCGCTTGAACGCCTCGTCAAAGTTCTGCACAAGGTTGGTGGCAAGAATGACGATACCGCTGTACTCCTCGATCTTCTGGAGCAGGAACGCCGCCTCCATGTTGCTGTACTTGTCGTTGGAATCCTTCACCTCGGTGCGCTTCGAGAACAGCACGTCCGCCTCGTCGAAAAACAGCACCACCTTGCTTTTCTTCGCCTTCTCGAAGATCTCGTCAAGGTTCTTCTCCGTTTCGCCGATGTACTTGCTCACGACGTTTGCAAGGCTGATACGGTAGATGTCCAGCCCGAGCTCCGCCGCGATTATCTGCGCCGCCATGGTCTTGCCGGTGCCGGGCGGCCCCGTGAAGATCATGGACACGCTCTTTCCGTAGGCTATCTTGCCGGAGAACCCCCATGTGTCATACACCTTATGCCGGTATCTCACCTGGTCGCAGGCGGTTTTCAGGAGTCTCCTGCTGTGCTCCGGGAGCACGATGTCGTCCCAGCCGAACACACAGTTTATCTTCACCGCCTTGCTCCCCATGTCCGAGTTCACCGAGCGACAGCACCCGTTCTTGATGTCCGCGGCGGAAAGAGTATCCCGCTCCGCGAACATACGGGCGCAGCGCAGAGCCTTCTTTATCCCTCCGACCGTGAAGCTGAACTCACCGGCAAGCTCGGAGATATCCACGCTCCAGTCCGTGCTGTACGCGGAAAGCTCGCTCTCCCAGATACGGTACTGCTCCTCTATGGAAGGAAGCCCTATCCTTACCGTCACGGTCTCCGTCTGCGAACCGAACGCGGGGACATCTTCGCCGCACACCGCGATCACCGTTCCGACCTGCTCCGAGAGCGCTGCGACGAACCGGGAAAAGTCCTCCGCGCCGGTGTCTGCGCCCTGCACCGCGATCGGAACCGCCCCGAGCAGCATTATTTTCGTCGCGAGCTCCGTGATCCGCCTGCGGTCATAGCTCAGGTCTGCGCGAAGCTCAACGGAAGTTTTCCCCGCCGCCTCGAGAGCCCGCTCTGCACAGGTTCGCCGCCCGGAGCCCTCCTCGCCGCACACCGCGATAATGCGCACGGTGTCTATCACGTCCGTCTCCGCCGCCGCGCGTATCTCGCGTTCCGCACGGGTGTTCTCCGCAAGCGGGATATATCGGGTATCATAGTATCGCTCTCCCGCAAAAGCTTCATCGTCGATCTCGCCGTCGGATATGAACCGCGCGGCGAATGGTTTAAGCGTCATACAGGCGTTGAACGCGGGTCTTACCCCGTCGAACAGGCGGTCAGGCACGGAGTATTCGGAAAGATACCCGCTAAGGGGGAAGATGTCCGACACCCCGAAGAAAAGCTCGCATACCGCCTCGGGAGTTATGCTCCCCGCGCGCACTCCGAACAGCCTGTAAACCGTCTCCGCGGCGCGCCGGCTGAAATTCACCAGCGCCCCGAGCGTCACCGCGTATTTCACCGCCTCATGTCTCCCGCGAAGGATATCCGCGAGGGGAGTATCGCGCAGACCGTCAATGAGCGCGGATATCTTATCCACAGCCGACTTGTCATAGCCGTTCTTTTCAAATGACACGAGATAACCGTCAAGCGCCGAGAATATCGGCTTGTATTCATCGTACAAGGTTTATTCACTCCTCCGAATCGTTCGCAAATCCCGAAAGGAACTCGTTTTTGAGCCAGCGGCTCGGCGCTATGCCAAGCTCTTCGTCTATCATCTTCGAGTACGCGTCGTACTTCTTCTTCGCCTTGTCCGGCT
>JAFZOA010000211.1 GCA_017550775.1 Ruminiclostridium sp.
ATGGTCGGGGTGCCCTGATTTTCCTTCTTGTGCCAGACCGGCCCGAGTTCAAGTATGGTCTGTCCGAATTTGAGCTTGCGAAGCCACGGTATCAGCACAAATCCGAGCAGTGCCGATACGAGTACGGCGGTGAACGCCGTCGTTATTATTGTCAAAAGCAATATGATACCTTCTTTATCTGCAAAGTTCCTTAATTATCTCGTGCTCGCTGAAATGCATATAGTTGTCGCCGATCACCTGGTATTCCTCGTGACCCTTGCCGCAGAGCGCGATCACATCGCCCTTGCGCGCCTTCCCGACCGCGAGCTTTATCGCTTCCAGCCTGTCTGTGCGGGTATGCACCTCACACTCTCCGGTAAAACCCGACTTTACCTGCTCGATGATAGCGTCCGGGTCTTCAAAGCGCGGATTGTCCGAGGTTATCACCGCTATGTCCGCGAATCCGGACACGCATTTCCCCATTGCGGGACGTTTTCCCGCGTCACGCTCGCCCGCCGCGCCGAACACGACGATGAGCCGGCCGGTCACATACGGCTTTATCGCGCCGAGAGTCTTTTCAAGCGCGTCCTCGGTGTGCGCGTAATCGCAAATCACCGTGTAGTCCTTGTCGTAAAGCACCTCCGCGCGGCCGCATACGCCCTTTACCGTGTTGAGCGCCCTTACCGCGTCGCGGAGGTTTATCCCCGCGCACACACATGCCGCCGCCGCGCCCATGGAGTTCATCACGTTGAAGCTCCCCGGCATCGGTATCGAGACCGCAAGCGCCTGCTCGCTCTCCCTGTCGGCGAGAATGTAGGACACTCCGCCGCTTTTCAGCTTTATCTTACAGGCGGAAACGTCGGTCATTCTCTCCTCGCTCAGCGCGACGAGCTTTATCCCGCCGGTCTCCGTCAGTTCTTCGTACAGCCGCTTTCCCCACCTGTCGTCAACGTTTATAACCGCCGAATCACAGCATGAGAACAGCGACTTTTTCGCCTGGTAGTAGTTCTCCATGGTGCCATGCCAGTCGAGGTGATCCTGCGTTAGGTTGGTGAAGATCCCGCAGACGAACCGCTCGTCCACGAACCGCGACTGTGAGAGCGCCTGCGACGACGCTTCCATAGCGCAGTACTCCGCGCCGTTGTCCGCCATTTCCCGGAACAGCCGGTAAAGGTCGAACTGGTACGGGGTGGTGAGGTGCGCTTCGTAGGTCTTGCCGCAGACATCATAGCCCGCGGTGCCGATACAGCCGCACTTATGCCCGTTTGCCGTGAGTATATGCTTTATTATGTTGACGGTAGTGGTCTTGCCGTTGGTGCCGGTAGCCGCGATAAGCTTTAAGCGCTTTGTCGGCTCGCCGAAGTACCGTGACGAGAGCACCCCGTACATTCTCCGCGTGCTGTCGGTAAGTATCTGCTGCGGCAGCCCGAGGTCGTGATCCACGACCACCGCCGCTGCGCCCTTTGCGAGCATATCCGCGCAGGCGGCGTGTCCGTCGAAGTTGCGCCCGGTGATCGCAACGAAAATGTCGCCGCTCTTCACCTTGCGCGTGTCGTCTGTTATGATGCCGATATCGCGGTTTTCGATACCGGCGCGTTCGTTTTCTTCAAGTATATCGTACAGTCTCAATTCCGGCACCTCCGGTCATCAGCCCGCATCGGAGTTGTTGACAAGGAAGGTGACTTCTATCACGGTTCCCTTGCTTACTTCCTTACCCGGTTCTATGGACTGTGAGGTCGCCACCGCGTCGGGGTTGTTCACGCCGCCGCCGCTGAGCGAGATGTTGAGCCCGTAGAGCGAGAGCACATTGTTCGCCTGATTTACGGTGCAGCCGGTAAGATCCGGGACGGAGACCATCTGCTTCTCCGCGCCCTGCATGTAGATCACGACCGTACCGTTCTTCGGTATCGGAGCCGCTGCCTCGGGGATAGTATAGTCTACCTTGGCACTCTCGTCGCCAATGACGGAGATACTTGTAAGACCGCGGGCGTTGAGGGAGGATATGGCATCGAGCAGGGTAGAGCCGTAAACATACGGTACGGTCGTGTTCTGCTTTTCGAGCTCCTCCGCAGTGTACTGCGGGTAAACTCCGAGGTATTCGAGACATTCGCTGAACACCGCCGAAACGACAGGTGCAGCCACCATGGAGCCGTAGTATTTGCTTCCCATAGGCTCGTCAACGCACACGAGCATTATGTATTCGGGGTCGTCTGCGGGCGTGTACGCGCAGAAGGATCCGACATAGCGCATATCCCAGCTGTTGTGGTATTCGTCGAGCTTCTGGGACGTACCGGACTTGCCGCCTATGCGGTAGCCGGCGATATAGGCGTTCTGACCGCCGTTCGCGGTAACGACGTTCTCGGTGAGCTGGCGCATGAGCGCGGAGGTCTCGCCGCTTATTACCTGGCGCTTGATCGTAGTTTCGGCGGACTTGACGACGTTTCCGCTCGCGTCGATTATCTTGTCCACCACATAGGGTGTTACGAGGTAGCCCCCGTTGATCGCGGCATTATAAGCGCAGATCATCTGAATGGGGGTTATCTTGTTGGTCTGTCCGAAGGAGGAGGACGCGAGCTCGACGCTTCCCATTCTCTCATAGGGAACGTAAAGCGGCGCTGCCTCTCCGGGAAGGTCTATACCGGTCTTTTCGGTGAAGCCGAAAGCGGTGAAGTAGTTGCAGAACAGCCGTCTTCCGAGCTTCAGGCCTATCTGAATAAAGGAAGGGTTGCAGGACTTGGTGAGCGCGTCCTGGAGCGAGAGGGTGCCGTGGCCGCCGCCGGTGGTCCAGCAGTGGATCATGGTGTCTTCGACCTGATAAACTCCGAGGCACACGAAAGAGGAGTCGAGGTCTATGACCTCTTCTTCAAGTGCGGAGGCGCAGGTTATTACCTTGAAAACAGAGCCGGGGAAGTAAAGCTCTGAGACTGCCTTGTTCTTCCACTGTTTTTCACGCATAGCGGCGCGCTCTTCTTCAAGATCCTTCTCGATCATCTCGTTTATCGCGTCCTGATCGGTCATGCTTCCTGCCGCGTAATCGAGAATGAGCTGTTCGTGAAGCTCTTCAAGCTTCTTTTCGTCCTGTTCGGAAAGCTGGGACGGGTTGTTGAGGTTATAGCCCGGCGCGGTCGCCATAGCGATGATAGCTCCGGTCTTGGCGTTCATGATTATGCCGGTGGCGCGGTTGGCGACGAGATGCTGTCTTACCGCGCTCTCTAAGTTCTTTTCGAGGTAGTACTGAACGGTACTGTCGAGGGTGAGTATGATGCTGTGTCCGTCGCTCGCCTCATAGCGGTTCTCATAGTCATAGGGCATAGCATTGCCCTTCGCATCCTTTGCCATGACGATAAGACCGTCGGTGCCCTGGAGGTAGTTGTCATAGTACGCTTCAAGTCCGTAAACGCCCTCGTTGTCGTAGTTGGTGAAACCTATGATGCTGGACGCGAGACTGTCGTTCGGGTAGTAGCGCTTGCTGCTCTCCATGAGGTTTACTGTGAATGCGTCGAGCTTGTTCTCGGTGATGAACGCCTGTATCTTGTCGTAGGTGTCCTTATCCACCTTTTTCTTGACTATGAAGTACTCGTTCTTGAAGTTCTTGCAGCCGTCGCGGATCTTCTGCTTATCCACGCCGAGCAGGCGGGACAGCGTCTTGCAGATAGTCTCGGTCATTGGCGGCTTGCCGGCTTTTTCGAGCTTCTCGTCCATTTCGGCTATCGCTTTCGGTGACAGCACCACGTCCCACACCGTCGTACTCTGTGCGAGTATCTTGTTGGTGCGGTCGTAGATAGTACCGCGGTTCGCGGTGATAGTGTAGCTGCTGAGCTGCTGTGAGTTTGCCTTTGAGCGGTAGTATTCCGAGCGCACGACGGTGGTGTTGTATATGATCGTGCAGATGTATCCGGCAGCCAGAATAAGCAAAGCAAGCACGACCCAGAACATCCTCCGCTTCATTTTGTTAGTCGGAGCGAGTATGGGCGTGCTTTGCGTGCTGTCGGGCATTCTTCTGTTTGCCATGTTATCCCCTTGCCTTATGTTCTCTGTTAGGTATTGCGGGCGTTATGCACGTCCGCAATACTATATATATTATTTCAGTTCGGCCTTTATTACTTTGTCCGGTCAGAATCCGAGGTAGTCGAGTATGCTGTTGAACCAGTTCTGTATAGACACGAAGATATTCTCGTCGGGAGGCGCCACCTCTGTCATTTCCTCCGTGTTGAGGGTGATGAACTGTATCTGTGAGCTCTGGGTTTTCTGGAGTCCGAGATCCTGTGACGCGATCTTCTCTACGTTGTCGAGCGTGTACATACTGTCGAGCTCGGCGTTAAGGCGGATATTCTCACGTTCGGCGAGTTCGAGCTCGTTCTTTGCCTCGCTTATCATGGTGGTGTAGTCGGAGATCTGCACCTTGCTGTACAGCAGAGAGAATGCTATCACAGCCGTGAATGCAGCTACCGCGAATGCCGCGATCACGCTTCCGTTTCGTCCTATCGACTTTTTCTGCGTGATGCCGATAGCCGCCTTCTGCTGTCTCTGCTTCTGTCGTTCACGTTTTTTCTGTTCAAGCTCCTCGTCGGTCTCAAACAGCGAAAGGTCATACGCTAAATTCGAGTTATCATTATACATCATTATCCCACCCTTTCGGGATACCCGCTTATTTATTTATCCGGGCAGTTTTTCTATTATCCTGAGTTTTGCGCTTCTGCTGCGGGGGTTTTCCGCAAGCTCCGATTCGTCCGCCGTGACGGGCTTTTTAGTGATCTGTACGGCGCGCGGCTTCTTTCCGCACACGCACACGGGGAAATCCTTGGGGCAGGTGCAGCCTTCGCACAGGCTCCTGAACTTCTGCTTGACTATCCTGTCCTCAAGCGAGTGGAACGTTATTACCGAGAGCCGTCCGCCCGTGCCCAGCAGCCCGAATATGTCGTCGAGCGCCGTCGTGAGCGCGTCAAGCTCGCCGTTCACCTCTATGCGTATCGCCTGGAAGGTCTTGCGGCAGGGGTTCTTCTCCTTGCGGACTTTGAGCGGCACGTTGCGCTTTATTATCTCCGCGAGCTCGCCGGTAGTGCGTATCGGGGCGTTTTCCCGGGCCGTGACGATACCGTGCGATATCCCTCGGGCGAACTTTTCCTCGCCGTAAGCGAATATTATCTCCGCGAGCTTGTCCTCCGGGTATTCGTTCACCACGTCATACGCGCTCATTCCCTCGCCGCTCATCCGCATATCGAGGGGCGCGTCGTTGTGGAAGGAGAACCCGCGCTCCGGGTCGTCGAGCTGGTGGGACGAAACGCCGAGATCCATGAGTGCCCCGTCGAGATGATCTATCCCGAGTTCGCACAGGGCGCTTGTTATCTCGCTGAAATTCCGGTTCACGAATATGGGGGAGTACCCCGCGAGCCGCTTTGTTGCGGCTTCTATCGCTTCTTTGTCGCGGTCGAAGCATATAAGCTTCCCGCCGCTTCCGAGCCGCTTTGCTATTTCAAGGCTGTGTCCGCCGCCGCCGGTGGTGCAGTCGGCGTAAATACCGTCCCCGCGCACGTTCAGCCCGTCAACTGCGGGCATGAGCAGCACCGAGGTGTGTGAAAACTCCATATTACAGACCAAGCTCCATAGCCACCGCAACGATGTCGTCGTCGCTCTTTGCGCTGTTGAACTTCTCCCACGCTTCCTTGTCCCATATCTCGGCGCGGCCTTCGAGCCCGACGATCACCACGTCGGTATCAAGTCCGGCGTACTCGCGCAAAGGTGCGGGGATAAGCGCGCGGCCCTGTTTGTCCGGTTCGATCTCGAACGCGCTTCCGAACAGGACACGCTGTAAGTTGGCGGTCTTTGTCTGGGGCAGGTCGCGTATCTTTGCGACGAGCGCCTGCCAGTCCTCCATTGTATATACCTTTATACAATGCTGGTCGAGCGTTTTGGAGATCATAAAGACTTCGCCAAGCTCGTCGCGCAGCTTCACGGGGAAGTTCATACGCCCTTTGGCGTCAAGTGTGCTTTTGTACTCGCCTCGCAAGTCTTATCATCTCCTTTCTTGCTCTGATATAAAGAAAAGTTTTCAACAGTTTCAACAGTTAGCGGCATTAAATGGAGGTTTTGCCCTGCGAAACTGTTGAAAACTATGTGGAAAAGGTTTAAAAGTGACCGTTTTGCCAAAAAAGTGGACAAAAAACCACTTTAATAACATTATACTCTTAACCGGCAAAAAAATCAAGGCTTAATTTGATATTACAGAACCTAAAAGCATAAAACTTTATATTATTTTTTTGTGACATTTTAACAAAAATATACTGTACAATTTGAAGTGTATTCACAAAAATTTTTGAAAAATCGCAAAATGTTGTGGTTTGGCGCAACGTGGCACCTATATTTTGTGCTTGCCACAAAAAGGTGGTAATTTCGTCACTTTTATTTTGCGCCGCGATGTGGTATAATATGCCTGCATACCATAAATAAGGAGCGTACCATGAAGAAACAGTTTCTTGAAATAGGAAGGATAACCAAGCTCCAGGGTCTCAAAGGCGAGGTCCGGGTGCAGTATTACTGCGACGAGCCGGAAATGCTCTGTGAGTTTGAGACCCTGTACCTCGGAAAAGACCATACCCCCGTTGAGCCGCAGCGGGCGCGGTATCTGAAAAGCGACGTGGCGGTATTGAAGCTCAAGGGCATCGACACTCCGGAGGACGCGGAGAAGCTCATCGGAAAGCTGCTTTACTTCGACCGCGACGATATCGAGCTCCCCGAGAACACATGGTTTATCCGCGATGTAATCGGGCTCGAAGTGTACGACGCGGACACGGGGAAGTGCTACGGCAAGGTTGATGACGTGTACCAAAACGGCACCGCAGACGTGTACTCGATAAAGACCCCCTCCGGCGGCCAGCTCATGTTCCCCGCGATACCGGAAGTCCTGCTCGATACCGACCTTGACGCGGGGAAGATAACCATTCGCCCGCTTGAAGGCCTGTTTGACCCCGAGGTGATAGACGGTGATTAAGATACAGATAGCAACGCTGTTCCCCACGATGTGCGAGGCTTTCCTGTCCGAGAGCATAATCGGTCGGGCGCGCAAGGCCGGTGCGGTGGAGATCTCCTGCCGCGATATCCGAAGCTATACTCTCGACAAGCACCGCCGCGTTGACGACAAGCCCTTCGGCGGCGGTACCGGAATGGTCATGCAGGCGCAGCCGATCTACGACTGCGTGATGTCGATGATCTCCGACCTCGGTGAGGGAGCAAAGCCCCGGCTCATCTATATGTCCCCGCAGGGAAAGACGCTGACTCAGCCGCTGGTCAGGGAGCTTGCCGCCGAGGACGACCTTATTATCCTCTGCGGGCATTACGAGGGAGTGGACGAGAGGGTGCTGGAGGAGCTTAACTTCGAGGAGATCTCGGTGGGGGATTACGTCGTGACCGGCGGAGAGCTTCCCGCGCTGATGCTCACGGACGCGGTGTGCCGGCTACAGGAGGGGGTGCTCCCCAACGAGGACGCTTACTCGGACGAGAGCCACTACAACGGGCTGCTCGAACATCCGCAGTACACACGCCCGGAGGAGTGGCGGGGACGCAGGGTCCCGGAGGTGCTTCTCTCCGGTCATCACGCGAATATAGACAAGTGGAGAGAGGAAATGTCCCGTGAAGTTACAGCGCGGAAACGTCCGGAATTGCTGGAGCGCAAAGACGGTTGAAAACTGTTGTCTATGTTGAATAGGCGGTTGAAAACTTTTTAGACATAATCAACAACTGCGAACGTTTTTTCTTAGTTTGATTAAGCGTAATCGGAGAATAATTGTAAAAAAGGCATAAAATGCGAAAAAAGCTGTTGACGAATACGGTTTTTGCGTTTATACTAATGTTGTAGCGGCGGATAAATCGCCGAAAGGAGACATTATAAAAAGCATTAAAGACGGAGGGATCTTTCCATGTTTGTAAGAGAAGTAGAAGTAAAAAATCAGGTAGGCCTTCACGCAAGACCCGCAACATTCTTCATTCAGAAGGCTAACGAGTACAAGTCTTCCATCTGGGTAGAAAAGGAAGAGCGCAGAGTAAACGCTAAGAGCCTGCTCGGTATCCTTTCTCTCGGCATCGTAGGCGGCACACCTATCAGGATCATTGCCGACGGTTCCGATGAACAGCTCGCTGTTGACGGACTCACCAAGCTCATCGAAAGCGGTTTTGAGGAATAATTGAACAAAGAAATACAAGAGCCGCACTTTCGGGTGCGGCTTTATATTTTACGGAGAAGTTATGAGGAAAAGACACGCCCTTATATATATTATAATGGTATTGTGTGCTTTCGTCCTGTCCGGCTGCGCGGGCGTTTCATACGAGGGAAAAGACCTCGTTGACAGGGCGAAACAGCTCCACACCGGGCTTGAAGCCGCGCATATCACAGTTTCCGACGATATCACCTACGAGGTCTTGCAGGAGATAACCTACCGCTTCGCCGGCGATGTCATGCAGTATATGTACGTCGGCCGCGACCTTGATACCGGCGAGGAATACTACGAATTCAACAGCGGTAACGAGCTCGACACCTGGCACACCGGCGATATCTCGTGGACAGGTGTTGCGAGGGGAAGCGAGGGGTACTACAACTACTCCCGCGCCAAGCGGCACTACTTCGCGGACGGCGCGCTGCTGCTCGACGATCACGCGTCGGCGGTGACAAGCGCGGAGGCAGGAGCGGATATCGGAGACCTGAAAAGAGTTTCTCTGCGGTACGACGACAGCGTGATCTCACAGTCCGAGCAGCTGGCGGGCGTTTCGGATTACACTCAGACCTACGACTTTACCGAAACAGGAAGATGTTACGAGGTCTATGTGAATTACACGAAAGACGGCGTGAAGCACCGATACTGTATCAGCATCGAGGAATGTGACCCCGACGAGCCGATAAAACGCGCGGGACTTCCTGCGCCTGCGCAGACTACGGAGAACTGACAATGACAAAACGGCAGAACATCGCTCTTATCCTCAATATCGCCGCACTTGTGCTCGGCTGCGTCGGGATAATCTTCCGGCTTTCGCACAGCATAGAGGACTTCTTCCTGTACTACACGCAGATATCCAATGTCATAGCTGTCATTTCCTCGGCAATGTTCATCATCTTCCGCAGAACCGGCATCGTGCGGCTCTCAGCGGCGGTCAGGAGCACCCGCTACCTCGCCGCCTGTATGCTCACCATGACGTTTCTTGTCGTGATGTGC
>JAFZOA010000017.1 GCA_017550775.1 Ruminiclostridium sp.
CGCGCACCGCGCCGTAAAGCCTGCTCTCGCCGTCGAAGGTGAGACCGGTATCCTCGGCTATCAGACCGAGTTCGGTAAACATAGTATCACCGGCTTTCAATAGTTTGAAAACATTTTACCACACATCGGGTGCATTGTCAAATGATTATTTCATCGAGGAAGAACCCCGCACTGGCGCGCTACCGCGAGCTTGACCGCGACCGGAAGTGCCGCGAACGGGAAAGAATGTTCAATATAGAGGGCGTGCGGCTCTGCACCGAGGCGGTGAACGCGGGAGTACGGATAGTCTCCGCGTTCGTGACGGAAAGCGCCGTGACAAAATACCCGGAGGCGTATTCCGCGCTTTGTGCAGTCTGTACCCCGACGGTAATTGCCGACGACCTCGGTTCGTACATTTCCGACACAAAAACACCGCAGGGATTGTTCGTTACCGCGCAGATGCTTGACAATTCCGGGAAAATGAGTAAAATAGAGTGCGGCAGGTATATCCTGCTTGACGGGCTTCAGGACGCGGGGAACATCGGCACGATACTGCGCACCGCCGAGGCTCTCGGCATGAGCGGAGCCGTGCTTTCACCGGACTGCGCCGACATTTACTCGCCCAAGGTTGTGAGGGGCGCAATGGGAAGCCTTTTCCGGCTCCCGACAGCGGTAACGCCGCTCCCGGAGTTCATTGAGGAGCTTCGCGGGGACGGATATACCGTATACGCGGCAATACTTGACAGCAGCGCGAAGAGCCTGTATGAAACGGATTTCCCGGAGAAATGCGCCGTAGTGATCGGCAACGAAGGGAACGGGGTCTCACGCGGGGTCATAAACGCCTGTGACAGCGGAATATATATCCCGATAGAGGGTGCGGAGTCGCTGAACGCGGCAATAGCTGCGGCGATATTCTGCGCAGAGATAAAAAGACAGAAAACAGTTGGCAACTAAAAATAAAGGAGAGAGTGTTTTGTCCGATCTGGTAATCGTTGAGTCGCCGGCAAAGGCGAAAACAATCAAAAAATATCTCGGAAAGGATTTCGAGGTCGTGGCCTCGGTAGGTCATATCCGCGACCTCCCCAAGTCAAAGCTCGGCGTGGATATCGAGCACAACTTCGAGCCGCAGTATGAGAACAAGAAGGATAAGGCTTCGCTCATAAAGGAGCTCAAGGCACAGGCTTCCAAGGCGGACACCGTCTATCTCGCGACCGACCCTGACCGCGAGGGAGAAGCGATATCGTGGCATCTTGCCCACGTTCTTAAGCTTGACGAGAGCAAGCCCATACGCGTCACGTTCAGCGAGATCACAAAGACCGGTATCAAGGCGGGTATGTCCGCGCCGAGAAGCATAGACATGGATCTTGTCAACGCCCAGCAGGCGCGCCGTATCCTCGACCGTATAGTCGGATACAAGCTGAGCCCTTTCCTCTGGAAGAAGGTAAGGCGCAACCTGTCGGCGGGGCGTGTACAGTCCGTGGCAGTGCGGCTCATAGTTGACCGCGAGAACGAGATCAAGGCGTTCGAGTCGCAGGAGTACTGGACGATCGACGCGAAGCTCCACGGCACAGCCTCAAAGCGCCAGTTCGCGTCAAAGCTCGCCGAGATAGACGGAAAGAAGGCAGAGCTCAAAACAAAGGAAGAGACCGACAAGGTGCTCGAATACCTCAAAGACAAGGAATTCATAGTGTCCTCGATCAAGAAGTCCGTCCGCAAGAAGCAGCCCGCTCCCCCGTTCACTACATCCACTATGCAGCAGGAAGCGTCCCGTCGCCTTTCCTTCAACGCAAGGCGCACGATGAAGACCGCACAGGAGCTTTACGAAGGTATCGAGCTCGAAGGGCGCGGCGCGGTCGGCCTGATAACCTACATGAGAACCGACAGTCTCCGTATCTCAGAGGAAGCTCAGAAAGCGGCGGCAGATATGATAAGAGAGCGCTTCGGCGACGAGTATGTACCCGCCAAGCCGAGAGTGTACAAATCCCGCAGCAACGCACAGGACGCGCATGAGGCGATACGTCCTTCCACAATAGATATCACCCCCGACGAGATCAAGTCAAGCCTCACGAACGACCAGTACAAGCTCTACAAGCTTATCTGGGAGCGCTTCATGGCGAGCCAGATGGAGAACGCGCTGCTCGACGCGGCAACTATCGATATCACGGCAGGCAACTGTATGTTCAGGACCACCGGATTTACCGTAAAGTTCGATGGCTTCACAAGGCTGTACGAGGAAGCGACCGACAACAATGACGAGGAGGGCGGAGCTATCCCCAAGCTCACAGAGGGCGAAAAGCTCAGCATCAATACCCTGCTCGGCAATCAGCACTTCACCCAGCCGCCTCCGCGCTACACCGAGGCAAGCCTTATCAAGGCGCTCGAGGAGAACGGGATCGGAAGACCGTCCACCTACGCGCCTACCATATCCACCATTCTCGACCGCCACTACGTCGAGCGCGAGCAGAAGCAGCTCAAACCTACACCCCTCGGAGATGTCATCACCGAGCTGCTCAAGGATCACTTTGAGAACATAGTGGACACCAAGTTCACCGCGCAGATGGAAGGCAGCCTCGATGAAGTCGAGGAAGGCAAAATGCAGTGGTACGATGTACTGAAAAGCTTCTACGGCGACTTCGCGGCAACGCTCGAAAAGGCGGAGCACGACATGGAGGGCAAGCGCGTCAAGGTGCCGAACGAGCCTACCGACATAGTATGCGAGAAGTGCGGACGGCACATGGTCATAAAGATAGGACCCTACGGCAAGTTCCTCGGCTGCGAGGGCTTCCCGGAGTGCAAGAACACCCGCAAGATCGTCAATGAGACCGAGGGCAGCTGCCCTAAGTGCGGCAAGAAGATGCTCGCGAAAAAGAGCAAGAAGGGCAAGCCTTTCTTCGGATGCGAGGACTATCAGAACTGCGGCTTCATGACGTGGGACACGCCGGTATCGACGGTATGCCCGCAGTGCGGCTCCACGCTGTTCAAGAAGGCAGGCCGCAAGGGACGGCTGTACTGCGCGAAGGAAGGCTGCGGCTACGAGGCGGAAAGCAGCGATGAGAGCTGATGTGATAGGCGCGGGACTTGCCGGCTGTGAAGCGGCATGGGCGCTCGCACAGCGCGGAGTGAACGTTCGGCTGTATGAGATGAAGCCCGCGAAGATGTCTCCCGCGCACAGATACAAGGGATTCGCGGAGCTCGTATGCAGCAACTCCCTCAAAGCAGCCCGCGTCGGAAGCGCTGCGGGAATGCTCAAGGAAGAGATGCGCATTTTAGGCTCGCTTACCATGGAAGCCGCCGCGCATACCGCGGTGGAAGCGGGAGGAGCGCTCGCGGTGAACCGCACGGACTTCTCTGACTACATCACCGATAAAATACGCTCTCACCCGCTGATAGAGGTGACAGAGCGAGAGGTGACTGAGTTCCCGGCGGAAAACACCGTTATCGCAACGGGACCGCTGACCAGTGAAGCGTTCGCGGACGTGATATACAGCAGGCTCGGCGGCGCGCTGAGCTTCTACGACGCGGCGGCACCCATAGTCACCGCGGAGAGTATAGATATGAGCAAGGCATTCTTCGCCTCACGCTACGGCAAGGGCGGCGCGGACTATATCAACTGTCCGTTTGACCGCGCGGAGTACGAGACATTCTACAACGCGCTTATAACCGCGGAAACAGCGCCGCTGCACGAATTTGAGGACCTTACCGTGTATGAGGGCTGTATGCCGGTGGAGGTGCTCGCAAAGCGCGGCGCGGACAGCGTGAGGTACGGCTGCATGAAACCTGTGGGGCTCACCGACCCGCGCACGGGCAAGCGCCCCTACGCTGCGGTACAGCTTCGCAAGGAGAACCGCGAGGGAACGCTGTACAACATAGTCGGCTTTCAGACGAATCTGAAATTCGGCGAGCAGAAGCGCGTGTTCGGGCTTATCCCCGGGCTGGAGAACGCGGAGTTCATGCGCTACGGCGTAATGCACCGCAACACGTTTTTAAACTCCCCCGCCCTGCTGGACAGCGGGTTTAAGCTCCGCGGATCGGAGAATATC
>JAFZOA010000018.1 GCA_017550775.1 Ruminiclostridium sp.
CCACGACATCTATCATGCCGATGAGCGTACCGTCGCTTTTGAGCTCCATGCCGTACCGGTAACAGTCCGGCTTTGCGTACTCCGAAAGCCAGTAGTCCATTATCATGCGCGTGTCCTCGGTGCTTTTATGAGGATTCCACGTCATGAACTTTGTGACCTCAGGGTCGCTCGCCCAATTTTCAAATATCGCCTGGATATCGTTCTCCGTTACCGCTCTAAGTTTCAGTCTTTCCGTTTCAAGAGTTTTCATTGCTGACCTCCCCGTTTATCATGTCAAGAAGCTGCTGCTCAGAAATCACCGCAACTCCGAGTTCCCGGGCCTTTTCGAGCTTGCTTCCCGCGGCTTCACCCGCGACGACATAGTTGGTCTTCTTCGAGACCGAGCCCGCGCACTTGCCCCCCATGCCCTCGATCATCTCCTTCGCCTGCTCGCGTTTGAGCGTCGGGAGCGTTCCGGTAAGCACGAAGGTGAGTCCCGCAAACTTATCGCCGGAAGCCGCCTTGTCGTAGTCGAATTTCAGACCGTGCTCACGAAGCCTTCCGATGAGCTCCCGCATCTGCGGGTCGGCAAACGCCTCCGAAACGCTCTTCGCGAGGATATCGCCGAAGCTGTCTATGGCGAGGATATCCTGCTCGGACGCGTTCATCACGCCGTCTATCGAGCCGAACTTCCTGAGCAGCAGCTCCGCCGAGCGCCGCCCTATACCGCGTATCCCGAGGGCGAACAGAAGCCTGTCCGGCTGGTTCTGCTTTGAAGCCTCGATCGCTTTGAGAAGGTTTCCCGCCGACTTCGCCTTGAAGCCCTGCAGAGAGAGCACGTCCTGCTCGTTGAGCTCGTACAGGTCGGCGGAGGACTTCACAAGCCCGCTGTCGTTGAGCTGCTTCACCACCGCTTCTCCAAGCCCCTCGATGTTCATGGCCTCGCGGGATGCGAAATGCTCTATCCCGCGTAAGAGCTGCGCCGGACAGTTCGGGTTCACGCACCTCACCGCCGCGCTGTCCCGTTCGGTCGGGTGTCCGCAGACCGGGCATACGTCGGGGAGCCGGTAAGTATCTCCGCCGCAGTGCTTCGTCACGCGCACCACCTCGGGGATTATCTCCCCCGCCTTGCGCACGGCTATCGTATCGCCCGCCGACACGCCGAGCCTGTCCACAATGTCCTGATTGTGCAGCGACGCGCGGGAGACCGTCGTCCCCGCAAGCAGTATCGGGTCAAATATCGCCACCGGTGTAAGCGCTCCTGTGCGCCCGACATTCACCTCTATCTCCCGCAGCACCGTTTCCTTTTCCTCAGGCGGGTACTTGAACGCCACCGCCCACTTCGGCACCTTCGCGGTTGAGCCGAGGATATCGCGCTGGGAAAGCTCGTCAACCTTTATGACCGCGCCGTCGGTATCGTAGGGGTAGCCGTGCTTTTCCTCACCTATCTCCCGTATGCGCTCCACAGCCTCGTCAATGGTCATGCAGACCTTATGTCCGACTGTCGGAAAACCCTGTTCCCGGAGCCAGTCAAGGGACTCGCTGTGACGGGTGAAGGTCTTGCCCTCCACCTGCTGGACGTTGAACACGAATATCCCGAGGGATCGCTTCGAGGTCACGGAGCTGTCCTTCTGGCGCAGTGACCCCGCCGCGGCATTTCTCGGGTTCTTGGCGGGCTGCTCGCCGCGTTCCTCCTGCTCGGCTACAAGCCGGGCAAAGCTCTCGCGCGGCATATACACCTCTCCGCGCACTTCAAGGTACGGGAGCTTCTCCGCGATCCGGAGCGGTATGGACTTTATAGTGCGCAGGTTCTCTGTGATGTCCTCACCGGTAAACCCGTCGCCGCGTGTCGAGCCGCGAACGAACGCTCCGTCGCGGTATTCGAGGGATACGGAGAGCCCGTCGATCTTCGGCTCCACCGAGTAGGTAGGCTCGGTCTCCTTGCGGACGGTGCTGTCAAAAGTATATAGTTCTTCCTCGCTGAACACGTCCTGGAGCGAGCCCATCTGCACGGTATGGGTAACTTTCTCAAAGGTGGACACCGCCGCGCCGCCGACTCTCCTTGTAGGGGACTCGTCTGTAACAAGCTCCGGGAACTCTGCTTCTATCGCCTTGACCTCGCGCATAAGAGCGTCGTACTCGTCGTCCTCCACGGTGGGCGCGTCAAGCACATAGTAGCTGTAGTTATGCCTTCCGATGATATCATACAGCTCCGCGAGCCGTTTTTCCGCGTTTTCCTTCTGCATGGGCACATTACCTTTCATATATCAATATCCGCAAGCTCGCTCAGGTGCTCCTCGTCGAGAACGATGTGCGAGTAGGAGTCGGGGACTTCACCGACTATCACGGTCTGTGAGAGCAGAATATCGAAGCTCACGTTCACCGTCTCCGAAAAGCCCGGTGTCATGGGTGAAAGCTCCGTCCGTACCTCAAGTATGATGCTGTGTACAGTCTGGTTTATGCCGGCGCTCTCAAAGCTGCTTTTAAGGCTCGTTTCGGCGCTTCCCTTCGGGTCGATGCGAAATTCAAGCTCCGCGCCCTTGCCGTACAGGAAGCTTATCCCGGTAAGCGTCCCCGCAGAGATACAGACAGTCTCGGAGCCGAGTCTTTCGATACCGTCGTTGACCGCCTCGTTCAGCAGAGCCTTAAGGCTGTTGATCTTCGCCCTGTCTGTGGTGAGCGCCGAAACGCGTCCGCCGGTGTCGAACGTAAGCCTGACGATATCGCTGTAATCGTCGCCTGCGGTAAATCTGTCGAACACCGCCCCGCCGATGATACGTTCGGCCGCCGTCCTGCACTTGTAGTCGAGCAGCTTTTGCAGCGTCGGTCGGATAAATGTCTCAAACCCCGCAAGCAGCAGTAAGCAGAGAACACCCGCCAGGACAAGAAAAGCAGCTATCCTGCGCAGTATCCGGCTTTTTCTCCCCGAGATCACCATATTTTCACCCCCGGACTATAATACTCATTATATGAGTATTCGCCGGGTAGTGACAATAGACAAGTTTATGAATGTTTAAAGAACGATCTGAACGCCTTGTACGCCATATATACGTCGTTCTTCGAGGTCACCTCGAACGGCGCGTGCATGGACAGCACGGGAACTCCCACGTCTATCGTGTCGATATCGAGGTTGGCGATGTACATAGCCACCGTTCCGCCGCCGCCGAAATCCACCTTTCCGAGCTCTCCCGTCTGCCAGATCACCCCGTCCTTGTCGAGCATCTGACGTATCTCGCTGACATACTCTGCGGACGCGTCGCTCGTACCGGACTTGCCGCGTGCACCGGTGTACTTGGTGACGACCACACCTCTTCCGAGGAAGGACGCGTTGAGCTTCTCGAACGGCTCCGCGAAGGTGGGGTCGAATGCGGCATTCACGTCGGCGGAAAGACACTTTGAGGCTGAGAGGACTGTGCGCTCGTCGGTGCCGTACATCTCCGCAAGGTCGGCCAGGAAATAGCGCATATATGCCGATCTGAGACCGGTGCAGCCTTCGCTCCCTATCTCCTCCTTGTCGGTAAGCACGGTAACGGCTGTCCTCTCGGGAGCGCCCTTTACCGCAAGTATCGCACTCAGCGCGGTGTACGCGCATACACGGTCGTCCTGTCCGTAGGCACCCACCATGCTGCGGTCGAAGCCTACGTCCTTTGCCCCGAACGCGGGTACACATTCGAGCTCCGCGGAGACAAAGTCGCTCTCGGTGATGCCGTACTTCTCGTTGAGTATCTTCATTATGCCGAGCTTCACCGCTTCACTCGCCTTATCGTCCCTGAACGGGCGCGAACCGATCAGAATGTTGAGCTCCTCGCCGGTTATAAGCTTTGCGACAGGGCGCTTGTACTGCTCGTCCGCGAGGTGGGGGAGTATGTCGGTTATCACGAGCACCGGGTCGCTCTCGTCCTCGCCGAGCTTCACATCGACCCGCTCACCGTCCGCCTTGTAGATGACACCGTGCAGAGCAAGCGGAGTCACCGGCCACTGGAACTTCTTGATACCGCCGTAGTAGTGGGTCTTGAAGTACGCAAGAGCTTCGTTCTCATAGAGCGGGTTCTGTTTGAGGTCGAGACGCGGGGAGTCGATGTGCGCCGCGACGAGGTTTACGCCCTGCTCTACCGGCTTCTTGCCGATGACCGCGAGAATGACAGCCTTGCCCCTGTTCACGCGGTAAACGCGGTCGCCGGGAGCGTAATTCGCAGTCTTGTCGAACGGAACAAATCCCGCCGCTTCGGCCTGTCTTACCGCCTCCGCGCACGCCTCACGCTCGGTCTTGCCCGCGTCAAGGAACTTCTTGTAGCCCTCGCAGAACTTATCCGCCTTGGAAATGTCGCTCTCCGACATCTCAAGACCGGTGTTCTTCCGCTTCATAAAGAGCTTTTCCTTGAGCTCGGAAGTCTCGTTCTTCTTCTCTTTTTCCTTCTTTGCCATGATGTGTATGTCCTTTCGTGTTTAATGTATTTCCGGGTCACAATTTGCCGTCAGCTTATCCTGACAATTCCTCCGCGATCATCTTCAGAACCCTGAGCTCCCGTTCGATCATTACATTGTTCTCACGGCATAAACAGGCTTCGTTGATGCCGATCACATCTTTAATATCCATGAACATCGGAACAAAGTCCGCAGCGGTCTCATCCTGTGTAAGCTCCGTACTCTTCTGTACGTCTCCGACCTCGCAGAAGTAGTAGTAATTGTCCTGTATAAAGACAGGTTCATGCGTACCCTTCTGTATTCTGTGAACATAGCCGAACTCACGGACAGTCTCCGGTTTTACGGCAAGTCCGGTTTCCTCCCTTACTTCCCGTATCATCGCGGAAACATTATCCTCGCCGGGCTCTATCCCTCCGCCGGGAAGCTTGCAGTACCTATCCCGTCTGCTGTAAATGACCGCTATTCTGCCGCCGCGGAAAATAATACCTCTCGACGAAGGTCGTCTGAACACCTCGCCGTCGGGGTCGTAGTCTTTTTTGTCGATCTCAAAAAGAAGTCTCATTCAGCGTCCTCCGCATATGTCATGCCGGTACGTACTTACTCCCCCGAGTAAAGCTCATAGTATGTGTTCAGCGCGCTGTTTATCTTGTTCACATAGTGCTCCGCGCTCCTGCTCGGATATTTGTCGATATGCACACCGTCCGCGGAGTACCGCGTATCCTCCACCCAGCCGTTCACCTCGCCGATACCGGAGAAGTACGCCGCCGCGGCTGTGTCTGTGCAGCCGAAGTGCTCCGTCAGGTAATGCACCATATAGGAGCCGTAACGGATATTGGTCTCGGGGTCGAACATATCGCTGTAGGTGATATCGTCCCCGTCGCCGAGCCGGAACTTCACCCAGTCGAAGGCGCTCTCCATGAGCTGCATAAGCCCCCTTGCGCCGGTCTCC
Organism: Ruminiclostridium sp.; assembly: GCA_017550775.1. The sequence goes on from JAFZOA010000018.1 coordinate 5,354, forward strand.
GAGACCGCGTTCGGGTCAAAGCCGCTCTCGGTCTTGATGAACGCGTAGATGACGTATTTGTCCATGCCGTATTCATCGGCGTACTTTTCGACGTACTCCGAGTATTTCAGAGGGTGAGTATCGAGCTTGAACTGATGCTCGGCGCGCCTGTAAACGTTCGTACCGAAGTACATAACAGCAGCCGTGATACCGACCAGCATGAGTATGATAACTACCGTGAATACTGAGCGTTTCTTCTTAGTCCTCAATCCTTGCCCTCCGAATATGCCGAAAGCGCGTCACAGCGCACTTTTTCCGCTATCTCCCGCAGGTCCCGTCCGAAAGCTTCTATCGTCCCGCAGTTCACGGCGCTGTACCTCGAACGCTCTGTGTAGAAGCTCGCATCGTGCTGCGAGGAAAGCCGGTCCTCCGCCTGCGCACGGGTTATCCCGTCACGCTGCATTATGCGCTCGATACAGAACTCCCTGTCCGCGGTGACGCATACCACGGTGTCGCAAAGCTCGTCGGCTCCGCTCTCGAACAGTGTCGGAGCGTCCAGCAGCACAAGCTGTCTTTCTTCCGACAGTGAAGAAGCGCTGTTCAGTATGTCGAATGTTATGAACGGGTATATGATCTCATTCAGCGCAAGACGAGCCGTACTGTCGGAAAACACGATACCACCGAGCTTTCTGCGGTCGAGCGAGCCGTCCGGACAGAGAATATCCGGCGTGAACCGCTCCGCTATCATAGCGAGCGCCGGCCGGCCGGGCATAACTACGTTTCGCGCCACGATATCACAGTCTATCACCGCAAATCCGCACTCCGCAAACACGCGGCACGCGGTGGTCTTGCCAGCGCCGGACATACCGGTGAGCCCGACTATGTATCTGCGGTCATGTGCGTACAGCATCGGCACC
>JAFZOA010000212.1 GCA_017550775.1 Ruminiclostridium sp.
CTATACCGCACAAAGATTGTGCTTGTATTGTGCAGTCGAATTTTTCGTCAGATTGGCTAAAAGACACGCGGGTTTGCTGGCGCAAGTCAAGTGGATTTTGGGCAATATGACGGAAAAGGCGCAAGCAAGACAAGTGCAAAGGCGCCAGCCGTGCTTTGTGCGGTATTGCCTTAAGGAAAATGAAGGCTCCGAGGCATTACAGAAGGAGCTTGAAGCGATCAGGGACAGTGAAGCTCTGGAAGCTGTTCTGAAAAAGTATGACTGCGGCGCGACTGTCGGAGAATTCAACGATGCGTTGGCCGAACTTTGCGACGGCGAGATACCAGACGACGATGCCGAAAGCGCGGCGGGCGGCATTACGATGAGCCAGTTTGAGGAAAAGGTTGCCAAGCGATACAAGCCGACGGAAGAAAAAGCTGCCTTATTGCGGTCGTTAAGAGAACAATGTAAGGCTATAGCGAGCAATGTGAAATGGTGATGAAGCCATTCGGCAAAGCAATAAATCAAAAGGGAGCAAATATCATGGAAAACAAAGAACTTGAAGCTATAAAGGAAAAATACGCGGACTTTATCGCCTCTCTGAGCGACGAGGACAAGGCGAAGGTCGATGCCTGCACCTCGCCGGAGGAGCTCATAGCTCTCGCGCAGAACTCCGAGGGCGAGCTTCCCGATGATGTTGTTGAAGCGGTCGCGGGCGGGGGAGGTAAGGGCAGCACCTCTGTAAGCTACGAGTGTCCGAGATGCCAGAGTACGAGCCTCAGCACCACATCGCTGTACGACAGCGGCCCCAGAGGTTATGAAAGCGTTCCCGCGTTCATATGCCAGTGCTGCGGTTATCTTGGTGTGAGTCAGGAGTTCGCAAAACACTGATGATAACTTCCCCGGAGCGAAAAACGTATTGAGCGATTTAGTATTTAGACCAGCTCTGTGAAAAAATATGATTTATGAAAGGATCATTATTTATGGAAAACAAGGAACTTGAAGCATTAAAGGAAAAGTATGCGGACTTTATCGCCTCTCTCAGCGACGAGGACAAAGCGAAGGTGGATGCCTGCAGGAGTGTCGGTGAGCTGATAAAGCTTGCGCAGGACTCTGAAAGCGAGATCCCCGACGATATCGCGGAGACGGTTGCCGGCGGGAAGATAGAACCGCCTGCTTCCTGGCCGAAGGACGGTCCCAGCGGACCTTTGGTGTACTGATGATTTTTGCGGAAAGGAAATATCGGAATGGAAAACAAAGAGCTTGAAGCATTAAAGGAAAAGTATGCGGTATTTATCGCGTCTCTGAGCGACGAGGACAAGGCGAAGGTAGAAGCCTGCAGGACGGTCGGGGAGCTTACGGCTCTCGCGCAGAACAGTGACGGCGAACTTCCGGACGAAATAGCGGAAGCTGTCGCGGGAGGGAAGGACACCAGGCGCAAATGTCCGCACTGCGGCAGCACCGATCTCGAAATGACATATTATCCGAGCGGCGGTATCATGATGATGAGTGCCGCGAATGTAAGGTGCAGAACCTGCGGATACAACGGTTCACCGGCCTGTTTTTAAAAGTGACCGAAAGAATGTTTTTTACACGAACCGGAAAAAGGAGGCCTTATCATGGAAAACAAGGAACTTGAAGTATTAAAGGAAAAGTACGCGGACTTTATCGCAGGACTTTCAGACGAGGACAAGGCGAAGGTGGATGCCTGCAAGACGGTCGGGGAGCTTACGGCTCTCGCGCAGAACGCTGAGGGTGAGCTTCCGGACGATGTCGTAGAAGCGGTAGCCGGCGGAGGGAGCAAGACACCTTCCGGTCCTCAGCATATCTGTCCCAAATGCAAAAGCAGGGATTGCCATTCTACGCGTACAACCGGTAATTTACAGTGCAGCAATTGCGGTTATGAATCAGTGTACACAGAGTTCACGCCCGGTTTTATCTGATAATGACGGCATTAAAAACATATCTTCCGGACAATGATCCGGGAACAGCAGACGGAAAGAGGTACTATATGGAAAACAAGGAACTTGAAGCATTAAAGGAAAAGTACGCGGACTTTATCGCCTCTCTGAGCGACGAGGACAAGGCGAAGGTAGAAGCCTGCAAGACCGTTGAGGAACTTACGGAACTCGCGCAGAACGCCGAGGGGGCTCTTCCCGACGAGATCGTTGAGGCGGTGGCGGGAGGAAAGGGCGGATGCTCTCACAACTGGGTGTGTGTCGCGTCCTCGGGAGAGGGACAGATGTTTCGATGCCATGATTGCGGTGCCATAAGAAAGCAAAGGTTCTTATGATATGCTTGACGTATTGTACGGCAAGTATTTCCAATGTTTTAAAAAGGAGTAAGAATCATGGAAAACAAGGAACTTGAAGCATTAAAAGAAAAGTATGCGGACTTTATCGCAGGACTTTCCGAAGAGGAAAAGGCGAAGGTGGAAGCCTGCAAGACAGTCGAGGAGCTTACGGTTCTCGTGAAGAACGCCGAGGGGGTTCTTCCCGACGAGATCGTTGAGGCTGTCGCAGGAGGAAAAGACGAAGGTGAGATAATACTTGCGTGTCCCGAATGCGGATGCGAAGACATCGCCGACGGCAGCGAAGGTTTGTTCCACTGCAGGAAATGCTGGTATGTGGGACCCGGCTGGAAGTTCAACACGGGCAGAAGAAGGTAGATCAAAAGTCCGGACGGGCGGAAAGCAGGTTTCAATGCAAACAAGAGCCGTGAGCGCACAGCCGTACCGAGGCTCTGCGGTCATGGCGTCTTGGTGCTGTAATTTTAAGGAGAACCGATAATGGATAAAAATACCATTTTCAGACAAAAAAGCATAGACAAGGTATCGTCGCCGGAAAAGCTCGACGACTATATCCGCGTCACCACACCGAGCGTGTGGGTAACGCTCACAGCTATCGTTCTGCTGCTTGTGGGCGCGATAGTGTGGGGTGTTTTCGGTGAGGTGGAGATACATAACGAGGACGGAACAACAGAGGTCGTTGCGCCGATAACATTCATAATGAACTGATAATTGATAATTAATTGCCCGTTTCGCGGACTTGTCCTTATCTTGACAAAGCCCGGTATTGCACCGACCGATTAAGCACCGTCGGCACACCCGAAACCACAATTTTTAATTATAAAAAAACGGAGTTTTTTTTACAATGGCAGAAAAAGCAGTAAAACAGCCTTTGACAAAGGGCGTCGCCAAAGTTCCCGTCGTGATGCAGATGGAGGCTCTCGAATGCGGCGCGGCATCACTCACGATGATACTCGCCTATTACGGCAAGTGGATACCGCTTGAGCAGGTGCGTGAGGACTGCGGCGTATCGCGTGACGGCTCCAACGCCAAGAATATACTTGTAGCCGCGCGAAGCTACGGAATGACCGCGAAGGCGTACAGGTTCAATCCCGAAAGGCTCAGAGAAAAGGGCAAGTTCCCTATGATAGTGCATTGGGAGTTCAACCACTTCATAGTGCTCGACGGCTTCAAGGGGAATTATGTGTACATAAACGACCCCGCGCGCGGTACGGTCAGGATGCCGTTTGAACAGTTCGATGACGGGTACACCGGCGTATGCCTTATGTTTGAGCCCACCGGGACATTCACCCCGTCCGGAAAGCCCAAGAGCATCGCTGCGTTCGCAAAGAGCCGCCTTAAGGGAGCGTCCTCCGCCGTGGCGTTTGTGACCATTACCACACTCATAACCTCGATAGCCGGCATTGTCATGTCGGGCTTTTCGCGTGTTTTCATGGACAGACTTCTGACGGGGCTTGATGCGGAATGGCTGCTTCCGTTCCTGCTGGGATTGTCGGGGCTCGCTGTGATACAGATAGCCGCCGCGTGGATACAGGCGATATATTCGCTCAAGATCAACGGCAAAATGGCAGTGGTAGGCAACATGACGTATATGTGGAAGGTGCTCCGGCTTCCGATGAAGTTCTTCTCACAGCGCATGGCCGGCGATCTCCAGCAGCGTCAGCTCTCGAACGCGAGCATAGCCGGTTCGCTCGTCAATTCGCTTGCACCGCTTGTATTGCAGACGGGTATGCTTATCTTCTACCTTGTCGTCATGACGCGCTATTCGCTGCTTCTGACGGCTGTGGGCATTGTATCCGTGATCGGTCAGGTCTTTGTTTCGCGTCTTATCTCCAAAAAACGTGTAAACCTCACGCGTGTAATGATGCGCGACTCGAGTAAGCTTGCGAGTGCGACGGTCGGCGGTATCGAGATGATCGAGACTATCAAGGCGAGCGGCGCCGAGAACGGCTTCTTCGAGAAGTGGTCGGGCTATCAGGCGAGCGTGAATACACAGCATGTGCGCTTTGAGCGCATTAACGGGTATCTCGGTCTTATACCGCCTATCCTTACCGAGCTTGCGAATACCGCGGTGCTTATCATCGGCGTGTATCTGTGCATGACGGGCGAGTTCACCGTCGGTATGGTAACTGCGTTCCAGGGTTTCCTCGGGTCGTTCATGGCTCCCGCACAGATGCTTATATCTGCGGGACAGCAGTTCCAGGAGCTTCGCACGGAAATGGAGCGTGTCGAGGACGTTATGAAGTATCCGACGGACGTTGAGATAGACGAGGAGATAGACGAGGACGCGGATTATGAGAAGCTCTCCGGAACGGTGGAGCTTAAAAACGTTACCTTCGGGTATTCAAAGCTCGCGCCGCCGCTTATCGAGAATTTCAGCATGAAGCTTGAAACGGGAAGCAGAGTAGCCTTCGTCGGACCCTCCGGCTGCGGCAAATCAACGCTTGCGAAGCTTATCTCCGGGCTTTACCGGCCGTGGGAGGGCGAGATACTTTTCGACGGCAAGCACATAGACGAGATCAACCGCAGTGTGTTCACCGGCTCCGTGGCGGTAGTCGATCAGGATATAACGCTGTTTGAGGATACTATCGAGAACAACATAAAGATGTGGGACAACACGATCGAGGACTATGAGATGATGATGGCGGCACGCGACGCGCAGATACATGACGATATCATGCAGCGCGAGGGAGGCTACCGCTATAAGCTCATAGAGGGCGGCCGCGACTTCTCCGGAGGTCAGCGCCAGAGGCTTGAGATAGCGCGCGTCCTTGCGCAGGATCCCACGATAATCGTCATGGACGAAGCGACCTCCGCTCTCGACGCGAAGACCGAGTACGAGGTGGTCAGCGCGGTCAAGCAGCGCGACATCACCTGTATAGTCATCGCGCACCGGCTCTCGACGATACGCGACTGTGACGAGATCATCGTGTTCGATCACGGCAAGGTGGTCGAGCGCGGCACTCACGACGAGTTAATGGCGCTGAACGGCGCTTACACACAGCTCGTTACTTCGGAATAAGGGGGTGCGTATAAATGGGTTGGTTTGACGAACAAATAAAAGACCGTATTCGCGCCGACAACGAGGTGTTCGAGGACTCATTTATCCGTGCCGCGGGTATCATAATGGGAAGACGGCTTTCCGCGGCGATGAACGACCAGCGTCAGGCTGCGACCGACGCTATCGGCGAAATACTGAAATGCTATCATATCAAGCCCCGTGAGGTACCGGACAGCATCACGGACATGAACGACACGCTTGAGTTCCTGCTCCGTCCGCACGGTATCATGCGCCGTAACGTTACGCTCGAAAAGGGCTGGTACAAGGACGCGTCGGGACCCATGATCGGTACTCTCAAAGAGGACGGGAGCATCGTCGCGCTGATACCGACGGGTATGACGCGGTACAGCTTCTTCGACGCGAATACCGGGAAGCGGGTCATGGTGAACCGCAAGACCGAGAAGCTCATAGACAAGGAAGCTATCGCGTTCTATAAGCCGTTCCCGTCAACGAAGATAGGCGTTGCGGGACTGCTGCGATACATCGTTGACAACATACGGCCGGCTGATGTCGCGCTCGTGGTGATAGCAACGATAGCAGTAACGATGATAGGCTTTCTGAGCCCGAAGCTCAGCCGGATGCTCTTCTCCGATGTGCTTGGATCGGGAACTTTTCAGGGGCTTATGGCTATCGCGGTATTCATTGTGTGCGTATCGCTAAGCTCGATGCTGCTCGGTACGGTCAAAAGTATGCTCATGACGCGGCTTTCCTCCCGGCTCAGCCTTTTGGTGGAAGCGGCGACGATGATGAGGATACTTGCTCTCCCGGCGAGCTTCTTCAAGAAATACGGCTCCGGTGAGCTCTCTAACCGTTCGGGATACATAAACATGCTTGTCGAGCAGCTTCTTGAGATAGCGCTTACCACCGGCCTCACCTCGCTTTTCTCGCTCGCGTACATCTCGCAGATCTTCACTTTCGCGCCTGCTCTGGTCGCCCCGTCACTGCTCGTTATCATCTCCACCATGGTGATCTCGGTGGTGTCCGCGCTGATACAGATACGCGTTTCCAGGCAGCAGATGGAGCTCGCGTCGAAGGAGAGCGGCATGAGCTATGCGCTCATAAGCGGTATTCAGAAGATAAAGCTTTCCGGAGCGGAGAAACGCGCGTTCGCACGCTGGGGAGATACCTACACC
>JAFZOA010000213.1 GCA_017550775.1 Ruminiclostridium sp.
CGATAAACGCTGTACTGTACGCGCCGGAAACTCCGTACTACTACTTCTGTGCCAACGAGGAGACCGGAGAGATCTATTACGCACAGACCCAGGCGGAGCATGAGCAGAACCTTATCCTCGCGGGACTCACCGCCGGTGAGCAGACAAGCCCGCAGCCGAACGGGGAGGGTGGAACTTTTGAATAATACTCCCGAAATACTCTCCCCCGCCGGCGACCGCGAATGCCTTGAAGCGGCGGTGGATTTCGGCTGTGACGCGGTGTATGTCGGCGGACAGACCTTCGGAATGCGCGCGGGACCCAAGAACTTCGATATGGAAGGGCTTGCGGAGGCTGTGCGCTATGCACATGAGGGCGGCGCAAAGCTGTACCTCACCTGTAACACCGTCCCGACCGTTGATGAGGCGGAGTTGTACCCCGGCTTCATTTCAGCCGCCTGTGAGACCGGTATTGACGCGGCTATAATCGCCGACCTCGGCGTCATGGCAATGACGAAGAAATACGCACCGAAGCTTGATATCCACATGTCAACTCAGGTCGGAATCATGAACCATACCACCGCGAACGAGCTTTACCGGCTCGGCGCAAAACGTATCGTGCTCGCGCGGGAAGTCCCGCTCACCGACATTGCCCGTATCCGTAAGAACATTCCCGATGACATGGAGATAGAGGTGTTCGTTCACGGTGCAATGTGCGTGTCGTTCTCCGGACGGTGCCTGCTTTCAAAGTACCTCACCGGACGTGACGCGAACCGCGGACAGTGCGCTCAGCCCTGCCGCTGGAACTACCACCTGATAGAGGATATGCGCCCCGGAGTCAGCTACGACATCACCGAGGATGAGCGCGGAACATACATTCTGAACGCCAAGGATCTCTGCATGATAGAACACCTTGACGACCTCGCAGAAGCGGGAGTGTCAAGCTTCAAGATCGAGGGGAGAGCCAAATCCGCGTATTACACTGCAACTATCACCAACGCCTACAAGAAGGCGCTCTCATACGCGCTGAACGGCGAGAAGGTCCCGGAGAACATCGTCGGCGAGGTGTACAGAGTAAGCCACCGCCCCTACTGCACCGGGTTCTTCTACGAGCACGACGACGCGGAGCAGTACTACCCCGACAGCCAGTACTGCCGCGACTACGAGTTCGCAGGCATCATCGACGGGTATGAGGACGGAAGATTGCTTATTACGCTTCGCAACTACTTCACGCTCGACCAGGAGCTTGAAGTCCTCTCTCCGAAGGGAGAACCCGTGATGTTCACTCCCACGGAGATGTTTGACAAGAACGAGGAGCCTGTCCGTGCCGCCAACCGCGCAATGGACAGATACTACATACCGTATGACCGCGCGTTCCCGCCAAAGTCGATAATCCGCGCAAAAAAACAATGAAAGAAGGTATGGGGAGAGGGTGTTCCCTCTCCCCTGTTTTTATATGGAGCTTACCAACATCGGAACAATAAAAGACGTTATGGAGAGACACGGCGTATCGTTCACCAAGTCTCTCGGACAGAATTTTCTCATCAACCCGACAGTCTGCCCGAGGATAGCGGAGGGCGGCGGCTGCGGCAAGGGTGTCGCGGCAATAGAGATCGGCACAGGCGTGGGTGTGCTCACCAAGGAGCTTGCTATGCGCTGCGACCGCGTTCTCGCGATAGAGATCGACGAGCGTTTAAAGCCCGTACTCTCGGAAACACTCGCGGAGTTCGACAACATCGAGATCGTGTTCGCGGACATCCTCAAAACGGACATAAACTCGCTGATAGCGGAAAAGCTTGCCGGCTTCGACGATATCGTAGTATGCGCAAATCTCCCCTACTACATCACCTCGCCGGTGATAATGAAGCTCCTCGAAGAACGCCCGCCGATACGTTCGATCACGGTCATGGTTCAAAGGGAAGCGGCGGAGCGCCTGTGCGCGGCGGTAGGTTCGAGAGAGTGCGGCGCAGTCACCGCAGCAGTAAACTTCTACAGCACCCCGAAGCTGCTGTTCAAGGTCGGCCGCGGGAGCTTCATGCCCTCGCCGAACGTTGACAGCGCAGTTATACGGCTGGATATCCCGGAAGTGACGAGATACGCGGTAAAGGACGAGAAGCTTTTCTTCAGGATAGTACGCTCGTCGTTCGCACAGCGCCGCAAGCAGATGCTCAACCCGCTAAGCTCCGCGCTCGGCATGGACAAGCAGGAGCTTGCGAAGATACTCGAAGAATGCGGCATAAAGACTACCGCACGACC